>CAZKIT010000070.1:0-7890 GCA_964552905.1 uncultured Spirochaetaceae bacterium | reverse complement strand
ACTTATTTTATCAGAAATAATTATACATTTTGTTCTTGCTTTTTCCCATGTCTCTTCATAGAATTGTCGAATGCAGAAAAGCGAGGAAAGATCAAAAATCATCAAGAGGGCGTCGGACATCGGCATCGCCCTCAACACTGTGCTGGGTATTCTCAAGATAATACTCGGCACGGTCACGCATTCTCTTGCATTTCTCTCGGACGGGGCGAACAACCTCAGTGACAGCATCTCGTCGCTCGTGACGCTCATCGGCTACAGGCTCTCGAAGAGACGCCCCACGAAGAGCCATCCGCTGGGGTACGGAAGACTTGAATACCTCTCGGCCCTCTTTGTATCTATTCTCGTAATGGGGACGGGAATATCGTTTCTGAAGTCTTCCGCAGAGGCACTCGGGAAGCCCTCGGCTCTGACTCTGTCACCGTCCTCGATAATAATTCTCACACTCTCCGTCATCGTGAAACTCGGGCTATGGCTGTTCTACAGAAAGGAAGGGAAAAGAAGCTCCAGCCTCGCGCTTTCCTCCTCTGCTCTCGATTCTCTCTCCGATGCCGTCATAACATCCGTTACGATAATCTCTGCCGTAATATCATACTGCACATCCGTTTCCCTCGACGGAATTGCGGGAATAATCGTCTCGCTCTTCATAATGTGGACGGGACTCGAGGCAATACTGAAGGTCTCCGATACAATTCTCGGTAAGCGTCCCACGAAGGAGGAAATCCAGAGAATAAGGGACATAATCCGGGAATACCCTCCTCTTCACGGCGGCTATGACATAAGAATCCACTCCTACGGTCCCGAGTACAGCATGGGAACAATCGATGTCGAAGTTCCGTTCACGGCCGATGCCGAGTCAATATATGAGGCAATGGAAAAGGCGAAGAAGAGACTTCTCGACGAAACGGGAACGATGTTCACATTCGGAATCAACGCCGAGAACCAGGATGATCCGAGAGTCAGGGAAATGATGGAAAAGACCCTCAAGTGCATAAAGATGGCATCCGATGATGTAATAGGAATCCACGGCTTTCATGTCCACTTCGAGGAGAAGAGAATCGAATTCGATGTCGTCGTGTCGTTCACGCTCCGTGACTGGGACAAGTTCAGAAGAAACATCACAGGGCTGCTGAAGCTCATATTCCCCGACTACGAAATCGAGTTCAACATAGACCCTGACTATTCCTGAAGAGAGCGACAGCCTCCCTGAAAGCCTTTCTGTCGGCTTCAAATGAAAGAAGACTTTCGGCTTCCTTCTCACTCACCCAGAGTGCCCCGTCAGTTTCCCCTTCCTGTCCTCGCGGTTCACCCGATACATAGAGAGAAGGAAAGAACCAGACAATTCTGTCATCCCCTTTTCTCTGGGATGGTACGGCTACAGGAGGAGCGACTACCTCAGCCTTTATTCCGCTCTCCTCCCCGGTCTCCCTCACGGCTGCCTCCTCTCTCGTTTCCCCGTCTTCAATGTGTCCTTTCGGGAAGGAATAGTGACTGTAGTATCTGATGAGAAGAACACGGCCGTCCGGATCAAAGCAGATGCAGCCCGCACTGTCACGCCTGTCCATTGCCGCTGCCTTTTTCGGGAACACAGACGAAGTGTTCCTCGTCTCCGATTCTCACTGATGCCGTGACAATCGGGAAGGAATAGAGAGACGAGAGCATCTCGCCGGTCATTATATCGCCCACGCTGCCCTTCTTCAGAACCGTTCCGTTCTTGAGGGCGATGATTGATGTCGAATAAAGCGCGGCAAGGGAAGGAGAATGAGTCGAGAATATGACGGTATAACCATTGTCCGCGAGCTCTCTGACCTTTCTCATCACACGGTGGCTGTTGGCAAAATCGAGGGATGCGGTCGGCTCATCCATGATGAGTATCTTCGCATCCTGCATGAGAGACCTCGCAAGGAGCATCAGCTGCCTCTCTCCCCCGCTTATCTTTCTCGTTCCCCTGTCCTTTATCTCCCCGATGCCCATCTGATCGATGAGGAGGGATGCCTTCTCCCTCTCATCCCTTCCCGGTGTCTCGAAGAGGGAAAGGGAGTTTGCACTTCCCATCATGACGGTATCGAGAACGGTATGGTTGAATACAGGGTTGAATGACTGGGGAATATATGCCGTGCAGAGTGCCCTTTCCCTGTCGGAAAGGGACTGGACGGCCCTGCCGTCTATCTCGACACTTCCTTTCTGCGGCTTCAGGAACCCCAGGATGCATTTGAAGAGCGTCGACTTGCCTACTCCGTTGGGACCGAGAAGCGCTATCATCTCGCCGTCCTGAGCGGAGAATGAGACATTGCTGAGAACACTCTTGTCGTCATATGCAAATGATACATTCCTCACATCAAGCTTCATCTTCCCGGCCTCCCGTTATTATGAGATAGAGGAATACGGGAGCCCCGATGAAGGACGTAAGAATCCCGAGGGGAAGCTCGCTTGTCGTTATGATTCTGGCAAGATTGTCCACAAAGAGAAGGAATGTGCCTCCCAGGAGCATCGAAGAGGGAACAACCTTCCTGTTGTCGACACCGATGAGAAGTCTCGAGAAATGCGGGATGACAAGACCGACCCACCCTATCATGCCGCTTATTGATACCGCAGCCGCAGTCATTAGCGTGGACGAAAGAACAACCACGACTCTCAGACGGGACGTGTTGACGCCCATGCTTCTTGCTTCGGAATCGGAGAGAGAGAGGAGATTTATCCTCCACCTCAGGAGGATAATCGGGACAGCCCCGATTACGAGAGGAAAGAACGCAAAGGCAAGGTCCTTCATCTTTATTGACGAGAGAGACCCCATCAGCCAGTATGTGATTGCGGGAAGAGTGCTCTCGGTATCGGCGATGAGCTTTATGAACGATGTTGCGGACGAGAAGAGGGAACTCACAATCACGCCGGCAAGCACGAACGCAAGTGTCTGGTTTATAGGACTGAGGCGTGATATGAGAATGGCAAGGAGCACGGCCGAGAGGCCGAAGACGAACGAGGAGAGCGTCACCTCGAAATAGTTCGCACCGAGGAGCAGTGCGATGGCGGCTCCGAAACCCGCTCCGCTCGATGCTCCCAGTAAATCCGGCGACACCATCGGGTTACGGAATATAGCCTGATAGCTTGCTCCGGAGAGAGAAAGTGCGGCTCCGATCATGAATGCGGCGACAATCCGGGGAAAACGTATGTTGATTACGACTACCTCCTCCGTGCTTGTCCAGGTATGAGGAAGCGTATAGCGGTTACCGGTAATGAGTTCAAGTCCCTTACTCAGGAGAATCTTCACGGCAGTGAATGGATTGACACTGTAGCGTCCTATGACGAAGGAAAGCATGAAGACGAGTACCGCGACAATGATCATTGGCAGAAACAGTGCATTCTCTTTCTTCATATTTACTCCGACTGGAAAAGCATACCACACAAAGGGGAGAGAGACAAACGGATTTGTTTTCAAAAAGATAACGCCTTCTCTTCTTTCCTTTGCATCGGCTTACCGGAGGCTGTAGAATAGGAGCCATGTACAGACCATCTGAGAAAAGATATGACACGATGAACTACCGCAGGGCGGGAAGAAGCGGCCTCAAACTCCCCGTCATTTCGCTCGGGATCTGGCACAATTTCGGCACAGAGAGCGACTATCAGACGACGAAGGAAATAGTGACGGAGGCATTCGACAGCGGAATAAATGCATTCGATGCGGCGAACAACTACGGCCCGGCACCGGGAAGCGCGGAGGAGAGACTCGGTTCAATCATCAGACAGGAACTCCGCTCCTGCCGTGACGAGATAATAGTCTCTACAAAGGCGGGTTACCGCATGTGGCAGGGGCCCTACGGCGACGGCGGAAGCAAGAAATATCTCATAGCGTCACTCGACCAGTCCCTGAAAAGACTCGGACTCGACTATGTCGACATCTTCTATCATCACAGACCCGATAAAGACACTCCTCTCGAGGAGACGGCTGAGGCGCTCTCGTACATAGTATCCTCCGGACGTGCACTCTACGTTGCACTCTCGAACTACGGAGAGGAAATCTTCGAGATGAAGAGAATCCTCGAGGAGAACTGGCATATCACCCCGATAATCAACCAGGTATCATATTCAATCCTCAATCACAGGGGAGATGAGGACGGGACACTCTTTCCGCGCCTTGAGGAGGAGGGAATCGGAATACTGGCATTCTCACCTCTGAGCCAGGGAAGACTCACAGACAAGTATCTCTCGGGAACGATTCCCGAAGACAGCCGTGCCAGAACGAGTGCGTTTCTCACTCCCGGCGACCTAACACCGGACGTTGTGGAGGCGCTCAACGCCCTTAACAACCTGGCACACGAAAGGGGACAGAAGCTCAGTGCAATGGCTCTCAACTGGGATCTTGAACGGAAGGGAATGACGGGCGTCATAGTCGGCGCAAGGAACCGTGAACAGCTCAGAGAGACGGTAGACGGACTCAGAACATATTCCCCGTTCTCCGACGCTGAAGAGAAGAAGATAGCAGATATCGTCAGGCTAATTTCCTTCAGGAGGTAGAGAATGGACTGCAGGGTAAAGGTAAGAATCGGAGAAAAGGGAAACTACTTCTTCGGTCCCGGAGTGGCGGAGCTCCTCAGAAACATCAGCGAATGCGGAAGCGTGAGGCAGGCCGCAGCGAGCATGAAACTCTCCTACTCCAAGGCCTGGCATATGATAAAGAACAGCGAAGAGGGCTTCGGATGTGCGCTCGTCGAGAGGACCGTCGGAGGAAAAGGCGGCGGAACGGCAACCCTCACAGAAGACGGCAGGAATGTGATGGAGCTCTTCTTCACACTTGCAGAGAAGATACAAAAGGATGCCGAGGAGGAGTACCTCGCCCTTTTCGGAGGACGGATCTGATGTGGTGGACACCAGACAGAATAAAATGGTACGAAAGAGCAGCTGAAAGATGCACATTCCACAGAGACCTTGTGAAGGTAATCGAAAGACATCTCAATGAAGGCGAAAGCATCCTGGAACTCGGATGCGGGCTCGGACGTGCAAGCGCCCTGCTCTCCCGTTCTCATCCAATACACGCCGTGGATATAGACAAGGCGGCAATCGACACAGCGATGAAGAGAGAAAAGGCCGACATCTACTCCGTCATGGACTGGAAGGACCTGAAAGAGACGGCAGACTGCGTTCTGTGCATATTCTTCGGACATCTAGACAGGCTCGAGCTTCTTCCTCTCCAGATGAACATGGCAAAGCGTCACGCCCTCTTCATCTACTCCGAGCACCGCGGGCAGAAGGATGACCTTGTACTGAAAGAGACAACTCCGAAGGAGGAGATGGAGAGAAAGCTCAACGCTCTCGGCTACGGAGTCGAAAGCGAGAGCTTCACACTTTCCTTTCCTCAGCCTCTGCTCTCACTTGAAGAAGCAGAAGAATTCATAGCGCTCTCATATCCGAAGAAAAGTATCTGCGATTATCTCCCGTTCGTGACAAAAAGCGGAGACAGGGACTATCCGTACGTGCTGAAGAACGAGAAGAAGATGCTTCTCTTCGACATAACAAAGCAGAGTGTCGGGTCATTCTGACCCTGCATTTTGTATTTAACGTGTAGTTCTGAAATTCTCATTTACCGCACGTCAATTACGCCGTTATCTTTTCCATAAGGAAAAAACTTATGGAAAACAATGAACACAAGAAAGATAACAGACCCATAATCTACTATGCACTGATAGTGTTCCTGGTGATTATGCTTCTCAATGCATTCGTATTCCCGAAAATAACAGGCACAAAGGTACAGGAAGTACAGTACTCGGACTTTCTGAGCATGGTCGACAGCGGTGAAGTGAAGCAGGTTGTCCTCTCCGATGACTACATCGTATTCAGTGCCGAAAAGGACGGAAGGACAATGACGTATCAGACGGCTGTCTTCCCCGACAGCGGACTGAGAGAGAGGCTCGAGAATGCAGGAGTTTCATTTTCGTCATACATCGAATCCGAAGCGTCTCCGATTTCGTCGTTCCTGACAACTTGGGTACTCCCGATACTCTTCTTCACATTCCTCGGAAGGCTTCTTGCCCTCTTCATTTCCAGGAGAGGCGGAATGAACGCCATGAGTTTCGGAAAGAGCAACGCCAAGATCTACGCCGAAAACGAAACGGGTGTCACATTCAAGGATGTCCAGGGTGAAGATGAGGCCAAGGAGGCACTTGAGGAAATCGTGAACTACCTCCATGACAGCGATAAATATACGAAAATCGGAGCAAAACTTCCGAAGGGAGCCCTGCTTGTAGGCCCTCCGGGAACAGGAAAGACACTCCTTGCAAGAGCAGTTGCAGGAGAGGCGAAGGTTCCCTTCTTCTCTATTTCCGGTTCTGAATTCGTCGAGATGTTCGTCGGCATGGGTGCAAGCAAGGTACGTGACCTCTTCCGACAGGCTTCGGAAAAGGCTCCGTGCATCGTCTTCATCGACGAGATAGATACTATCGGAAAGAAGAGAGACAGCGGCGCATACGGCGGCAACGACGAAAGAGAACAGACACTCAACCAGCTGCTTACGGAAATGGACGGCTTCGATGCAAACAAGGGAGTCGTGATTCTTGCTGCGACGAACAGACCGGAGTCCCTTGATCCGGCTCTTCTGAGACCGGGCAGATTCGACAGACGTATTCCAGTCAATCTTCCTGACCTCCAGGGAAGAGTAGCCATTCTCAAAGTCCATGCCAAGGATGTGAAGATGGCATCAGCGATTGACTGGGAAGCCATTGCAAGGGCAACGAGCGGCGCAAGCGGTGCAGAGCTCGCAAACATCATAAACGAGGCTGCGCTCAGGGCTGTCAGAAACCATCGTGACACAGTTACACAGGAAGACCTCGAAGAGAGCGTAGAAGTTGTAATTGCAGGCTACAAGAGGAAGAATGCGGTCCTCAGCGAGAAAGAAAAAAGAATCGTCGCCTACCACGAAATCGGACATGCACTCGTTGCGGCAAAGCAGAACAACTCGGCACCGGTCACGAAGATTACCATCATCCCGAGAACAAGCGGAGCTCTCGGTTATACGATGCAGGTGGATGAAGGTGACAAGAATCTCATGAGCAAGGAGGAGATTCTAAACAAGATAGCAACCCTCACAGGCGGTCAGGCTGCCGAAGAGCTGATCTTCTCCTCGATTACGACAGGTGCTTCGAACGATATAGAGCAGGCAACGAAACTTGCACGCAGTATGGTGACACGCTACGGCATGTCGAGCCAGTTCGGCATGGTTGCACTCGAAACGGTGAACAACCAGTACCTCGGCGGAGACACATCACTCGCATGCTCCTCCAAGAGCAGTGAGGAAGTCGATGAGGAAGTCGTCCAGATCGTGAAGACTGCCAGGGAGAAGGCAATGAACATTCTCAAGGAGAATGAAGGCAAGCTCCATGAGCTCAGCGCTTATCTACTGGAGAAGGAGACCATCACCGGTGAAGAGTTCATGGCTATCCTCAATAAATAAAAACTGATATCATCCGTGTAATCCTCCTCGTGACGGGGAGGATTGTTTTTGTACTATGAAAGAAAAGAAAAAAAGTCTCACCGTTTACCTCAGGCCCTACAGGAAGGAAGCAGTCATAGCTCCCCTCTTCAAGCTTCTCGAGGCCTTCTTCGATCTTCTTGTGCCACTCATCGTTGCAGCGATGATAGACACACCCTACGCCGGAAACAGAGGGAGGATAATCCTCTATTTTGCAGAACTCATTCTCATGGCCGTTCTGGGGCTCTCATGCTCCGTGGTTGCTCAGTACTTCGCGGCGAAGGCAAGCGTCGGCTACGCGACAACGCTGAGATACGAACTCTTCAACCACGTCGGGAGGCTCTCGTTCTCCGACCTCGACAGAATAGGACAGAGTACTCTGATTACCCGTCTTACAGCCGATGTCAATCAGATACAGACAGGACTCAACATGT
>CAZKIT010000069.1:0-8074 GCA_964552905.1 uncultured Spirochaetaceae bacterium | reverse complement strand
ACTATTGCCGGTGTCTATCTTTTTCATAATACGCCTCTACCGCTGAATGATAACATATATCGGAACGTCTATCAAAAGCTTATGAAACCTCTCTGACTCATTCCTATTCTCTTCTGTCTGTCTTCTGGAAACTGTATCTACGACCTTTCCAATTGGAAGACGCCATGCTTGCCTGCAGAAGTAGACCACTCCAGGGTGTCGATACTGAAGACAGTGACAGCACCAGCTTCCTTTACCTCCTGAAGGCATCATCAACGAACGAGCCTGTGTCTATCAGGATGAAGTTCAGTTCCCTGTCATAGACCGGCTCGGACGGAAGGTCGTATCAGATAACGGGAGTGTGTCCGACAATGAGAGGCTTCCGTGTTACGTTTCACGATATCTTCTCATCCATTACATATGCCTTCCTGCCTTTTATCTCGTTCAAGTAGCGTATCATCTTCCTGTCCCAGAAAGTCCCGTCATAGTCCTTCCTGATTCTTCCGCTCCCGAGGATGGCTCCCATACCGACGGAATAATCCCCATCCGGGAAGAAGTCCTTCTCCGGAGAACAGAATGTATGCCGGATAATGAATCTCTCGGTCTCGATGCGGTACGGCATTCTTCCAAGCCAGGCAAGAATCTTCTCTCTTTCATCAGAAGAAAGGCCTCTGAAACTCTTTATTGTCTCCTCTCCGCCGTTATGGAGCCAGCAGCTGAAAACATTGTGAATCATCTTCCTGTCATTCCACACTGCAACAGTGCCTTCCGGAAGGAATTTTTGAGCCAGGGAATCATCTTCTCTCAGCTCTATTCCACCAGCATCAGTCGTATATAAACATCCGGCCTTCATAAACTGATAGAGCCAGATGTAATGGTTACCGAAAACACCTCAGTATCGGGATCTATGTCTCTCTTTACTTCCGATTCAGTGAGAACAGCCTGCTCTCATCAAAGCTTCGGGCTGGCTTCGCTTACTGATTCTCAGGAGGGAACAGCGAATCGAGTACCTTCACTATTTCGCCGATGCTGACGGGTTTTGCGATATGACCGTTCATCCCCGCTTCGAGTGATTTCTTCCTGTCCTCCTCGAAGGCATTTGCCGTCATGGCGACAATCGGGATGTTCGCCTTTCTGTTGTTTGCCAGTGTTCGTATCTCGTGCGTTGCCGTGTAGCCGTCCATCTTGGGCATCTGTATGTCCATGAAAATCAGGTCGTATGTATCCTCTGCCGCCCTGTACATGATGTCCACGGCCTCCACGCCGTCAGAAGCAGTATCGACATGCATGCCGGTGGATTCCAGAAGTGCGGTGGCAATCTCCCTGTTGAGCTCGTTGTCCTCGACAAGGAGCGCACGCTTTGAACTGTAGTCATGCTTCTCCGGAACGATATCCGTGCTTTTCTTTTCTTCCACCTTCCGCTCTGTAAGGACGCTTCTGAGTTCGCTCATGAAAATCGGCTTTGACACAAAGGCTGTGACACCGGCTTCCCTTGCCTCCTTCTCGATGTCCGTCCAGTCATATGCGGTAAGTACGATGATCGGAACATCGTCGCTGATGACTCTTCTTATCTGTCTCACGGTTTCTATACCGTTCATATCGGGCATAAGGTAGTCGATTATATAGGCCCTGTACTCGTCCTTCATCTCCGCTGCATCCTCTGCACGGACGACCGCCTCCCTGCCCGAAAGAGTCCAGTCGGGACGCATCTCGATCTCCCTCAGCATTCTGCAGACACTCCTGCATGTATTGAGATCGTCGTCGACGACGAGCGCCCTTGCCCCGGAGAGTGCCGGTATCGGGGTATACTTCACACTCTCGCCGGCAAGCTGCAGATTCAGCGTAACCCTGAAGAGGGAGCCTTTGCCCTCCTCGCTCTCGGCGGTGATTGTTCCTCCCATCATATCGACGATGTTCTTCGTGATCGCCATTCCCAGTCCCGTTCCCTGTATACCGGTGACGGTCGAACTGCGCTCTCTCGAGAAGGACTCGAATATGTGCTCGAGGAATTCCTTTGACATGCCGATGCCGTTGTCCTTCACGCTGAACTCGAAGGTCGTGTAGTTCTTCAGAGAGCACGGCTTTTCCGCGAGACGTATCATGATGTCTCCGCCCGGCTGCGTGTACTTGATGGCATTTCCCACGATGTTAATCAGCACCTGGTTGAGTCTCAGCCGGTCGGCAATGACATCCTCGTGGACTACGTCCTGCGTATCGATGAACAGGTTGAGATTCCTGGCATTGACAAGTCCGAGTATCATCGTTCTGAGGTCATGCAGGAGATTCGGGAGGTGTATCGGCTTCTCGTCAAGCTTGACTGTTCCGCTCTCGATTCGGCTCATGTCGAGGATGTCGTTGATGAGGCTCAACAGATGAGTGCTCGAAGTACTGATCTTCGCAAGATAATCCTGTACCTGATTGCGGTTGTCAATGTGAGTCTGTGCAAGCGCCGTAAAGCCTATGATGGCATTCATAGGAGTACGGATGTCATGGGACATACTGTTGAGGAACGTTGATTTCGCCTTGTTCGCCTGCTGTGCCGCAGAGAGGGCCTCGCTGAGCCGCTCCTGCTGTTCGAACTCCTTCATCTTCTCGTCAGTTATCTCGCGTGCGACATAGAGTACTTCCATTGCCTTTCCGCTTTCATCCCTGCGTTTCACGATGAAGCGTGATTCATACCACCTGCCTCTCTTGTTCTTGTACTCCGTCGATATGGTATTCACATCCTTGAGTCTGTCGGCAAGTGTATCTATATCGAGGAATTTTCTCATTGCCGGCTGCATTTCCTCAGCCATGAAGACACCGAGGATCTCCTCCTCCACGTCATCGAAAATACCGCACATTCCGGCGACGGCTCCCATGCGCGGGGTACTGGTCAGAACTTCATAGCGGTGCGTATCCAGCTCCGCTCTGAAGATTGTGGAGTAGATGGTGGAAACGGCCGAAATGACCTCGGCGTGTTCCCTCTCGTCTCTGAGATGGGCTTCCTCGAGTTCATGCTCCTTCCTTTCCTGTGCAATATGCTCCTCTACGATATCATCAACATTCTGATAGCCCAGCACGGCTTTTATCCCCGGCATGTCCACGCGGGTCATGCTGTACTGGAAGTGATGAATCTTTCCGTTGATGACGGAGCGGTAATGGCCCGAGAACGAACCTTCTTCGGCAAGGAGCTTCCTGACGTTTTCCGTTGCAAAGACTCTTCCGACCTCCTCTCTGTCCTCCTCGCACACCACATTTTCCAGCCACTGCCTTCTGATATTGTCGAAGGGGAATTCACACTCTCCGCCGGCTTTGAAAAGCTCATCGTAGCCGTCGCTGAGTTTCAGAACCTTCACCGTTTCCTTTTCAAGGTCGGCAAGATAGACATTCCTGAAGTTCCGTGCAAGAGTATCGAAGACGACAAGCTGCTCTCTAAGCTGTGCCTGATAGGCCTCCTCCTTCTCCTGCCGCATTCTCTCCTCCTCGAGGTGCTCCCTGATGATGGCATCGACGTTCTGGAAGCCTGCGATGAGATGTGTCTTATCCTGCATGAGATTTATGCTGAACTGATAATGGATGGTCACACCGTTTACAAGCATACGGTAGTTTCCGATGTATTCGGTGTCTGTTCTGAATACCACCCTGAGGTGTTCGACACTCAGCTCTTTCCTCAGTCTTTCCCTGTCGTCGGGATGTACAGCCTCGTCTATCCACGCATTGAGAAACGGTTCATACGGGAAAGAGACGTCCATCACCCTGTCAAGCCGGTTGTCAGAGTACTCGTCATCGAGCTTCAGGACCTTTGCCTCGGCATTCGGGAGATCCACGAGATATACGTTCTTGAAGTTATGGGCAAGAGTATCGAAGATTGCGAGCTGTTCCTCCCTCTGCTTCTGGTAGGCCTTTTCCTTCTCTCTCTGCCGTCTCTCCTCCTCGGCATGCCGCGCTATGATGTCGTCGATATTACGGAAACCTGCGAGAACGGAATTGAGATTCTCGAGATTATAAAAGGTGTAGCGGTAATAATGCACTTTTCCGTCTGTAAGGATACGGAAGCTTCCGGTGATTTCGTTACTAGAGCGGAAAACCTCTCTCAGATGCTCGAGAGAAGTTGTCCTTTCAAACATTTCACGGTCTTCGGGATGTATACGCTCTGCAATGTATTTCCTGCTTGTGGAACCGTAATCGAATATCTGATTCTCCCTCTCGTCAAGCTCACCGCTGATGAAGGCACCCGTCTTGATTATGCGTGATGAACCGTCATCGAGGTTTATGAAGTACACATTCTGGTATTCATGGGAAAGCGCGCTGATGACTGCGATGCTCTTTTCATCGTTCACCCTCTCCACGGCGAAAATGACATGGCAGAGATGTCCGTTTTCGTCCTCATCCTCCTTGAAGAAATGAAGGCGGCATGACTCGAGTGCATAGGAAAGGAAATCCATCATGATGTGGCTCTTGCCTTTCATGCGTTCCTCGAGCGTGCTTCTGTCCACGAAGCGCAGAGCATCCTCCGTACTCCATTCTGCAGAAAGAGCGCGCATAATCCGTCCGACGTTGTCGTCATAGCTGTCAGAACCCGGAATTACGATCTTTTCAATTGACGCAGTGGTCTTGATGGTCGTGAAGCTGTTCTTCAGGACATTCACCCTGTGGAGGGAGTAGAAGATGACGGAAAGAGCGCTGTAGGCATTGTACAGACCTCGCGTATGCTGTTCACGTCCCACGCTGACTATCGAGTCGATATTGCGGAAGGCAACGACAAGGCACAGCTTCTCCCCCGCCTTTGATATGCGGCTGTAACACGCCGAATAGTGATGAATCTCGTCGTTCTCCACGATGCGGTAGTCGCATTCAAGCCGGTCCCGGCCGTCGGAGAAAGTGGCGATGAGTGTCTCATTCGAGAGCTTATTCAAAAACGAATCCCTGTCTGCGGCATATACACGGCTCTCGGCATATGTCCTGAGAAGCCTGGAATATGAAAAACCCTGAGGTTTTTCCGTGATTCCCTCTGTAACATAGCCCTTCAGCTTTATTATATCCGCACTGTCCTCTTCTGGGCGAAGCACGTACACGTTAAGATAATCAGCGGTCAATGCCGCCATCAGATTGATATGATTCAACATGGCTCTGTCTGCACTCTGCTCTATAGGATATAACAGAAATCCGTAACGCAGTTAGAAAAAAAACAAAATTTACGTGGATTTCCCGGCAATTGAATTACAAAAGCATCACCACGAGTGCGTCAATGACACTGCCGCTGCCCAGACAGTTTTTACGACATTTTCGTGTTAGGTTCTTTCAGACGTATCTCTCTTCCCGCTCTATGACCATACAGGGCCTGAATGCCGTATGCGCCGGGTCCATCCGCATTGCAGCGCCAGAGAGCCCCCGCTTGTCTATACGGCATACTTTGCATCCACTTCCGGAGGCAGAGGAGAACACTGACTCGAATAAGATCCTCGCTGCATCACAGGCGTGATACCATCATGGGCAAGCCTGTACCCGAGCTTCCCGAGTATCCGCATGAACGGCAGGGAATGCATCCTCCGGTTCAATGCAAGCTGTCCCTGATACGGGTGATATCTCCGGAGACTACTGTGTTTATGCTTTTCCGGGCGCAGTAAGCCGTAAGCCATCCTGTAATCTTCAAAGTACAATCGCCGAGGCCGAAGTTCATCTTCAGAGAGAGAGTCTGAATATGACTGCTGCTCTTCAGATACTTCACCCCGGCTTTCTCCTCCAGTCATCCGGTAAAGGCGAGGCTCACTTCCTGACGTTTGCCGTCAAGAGTATACTGAATCGTGATTCCGGCGTTTCCCGTTTTCACGTCCACACCTTCAGCCTTTTCAAACAGTCTTCTGAGGCGCCGGTACTCCTCCCTCTGTTTCTCCGTATAATGAGAAGGCACATCGGATGTGAGGAAGACATTTCCCAGAAGCGCGTCCACTGTGCCGAGAATATTTTTCTGCTCATCAGACAGTGCGCAGTTTTCATCCCTGAGGAAAAAGACATCGGGATCACTGCCGTATGCACGGCCGTTGAGAGCGCGCCGCAGGACTGTGTTGTTTATGGCCTGCTTTGTAGAGACCCTTTCCCTGTGGAAGAGACGCATGAACCACTTGTCATCCCAGTCGAGGCCAACATCGCATCCGATACGGCAGTAGTCAACAACGCCGAAGGCGCTCATCACGGGGACACCGCATCCGAGAATGAGTCTGTCACCGCACCAGGAGCGGAGAAGATCCATCGCGCGGTACATTCTCCCGGCCCTGCTCTCCTTTCTGTTGCCGAAGGGAGCAGCCCCGTAGAGGAAATCGAGCTTCACGAGATCGAAGCCCCATTCATTGAGGACCCGGTCGAACACTTTTTTCAGGTAGTCCAGCACCTCGGGATTGTCGATGTCGAGCGAATAGAAACCGCTCCAGTTGCAGCCGCAGCACCAGGGTTTCCCTTCAACCTTCAGTAGCCAGTCTTGGTGCTCGCGATAGACGGAAGAGTCCTTTTCGGCGACGAATGGAGCAAGCCAAAGCCCCGCCTTGAAGCCGGAAGCGTGAATTTCGTTCACAATGCTCTTAAGCCCGTCCGGGAATTTCCTCCCGTCCGTTTCAAGCCAGTCTCCCACCTTCGGTTCCCAGCCGTCGTCGATCTGGAAGAGATCACCCGCACTGAAGAGAGTTCGGCACCCTCCGAGATCATCGCGGATTGCCGCTTCAGATATCTCCTGATAGCGGTTGTACCAGCTTGAATAACCCGCGATTTTCTTTTCAGTTCTCGGCCTGATCCCCAGAGCACGGAACCAGAGGTCGAACACCTCTGTTTCAGTGCCTTCGGCAAAGAAGAGGTCAAAGAGCGGAAAACTACCGCCTTTATGCTCCACGCCCGCAGCGTCACGTTCGAGCGTCAGGATTTCCTTTCCTCTGTCATAGCGGAAGATTGTATAGCCGGCCCTCTCGTCAAGAGATGCAATGAGTCTGAACTTCTCACCCAGGCGGAAATAGCAGTAGGAAAATCCGTGACTCTGTCCCTTCCGGTGCCCGTAATCAACGAAATGATAATCGCCGTATCTGTCAAAGAAGTACCTTTTGAGGAGGAATGAGGGAATATGATCCGTTCCCCTGAGCTTTCCGTTTCCGTCGAGTTCCGGACTGTACGTCCATGTCTGATAGCCGTTCATGAAGAGTCTTTCGTCTTCCTTCATGGTCAACGGAAGTTCGGCCCTTATGCTTTTTATCGTTCCGGCGGGGAGCTCAGAGGGGAGATGAAATATGCCGGAGTCCTTGACAGGAAAATCACCGGAGAGTACTCCTCCCGTCGTTTCCGCATACCAGTGAAGTTTTTCAGTCATCGGCATTGTCCTTCTTGTGAAGCTCGGCGCTGATTGAGGCAGCGCGTTCATCGGAAAGAACGAATTTTCTTCTGAAGAGCACAAGGGCAGCGACGAGCACCAGCATCGGAAGAACCGTCATCATCAGTCTGAGCCCCAGGAGGGTTCCTGCACTCTGCTCGGCGACCGGGCCTGTTTCGTCGGTATTACCAACGAGTCCTATGAGATCGAGTCCGATTCCCGTAAGAAATACAGCAACTCCCGAAGCGGCCTTGACGACGAAGGTCTGCATTGAGAAGATGACGCTCTCTTCCCTCCGCCCCGTCTTGAGCTCACCGTAGTCGACGCTGTTCGAGAGGAAGAGCGTTGTAAGGACACTCAGCATGCCGTTGCATGCGAAGACAACGACACCGGGAATACAGAGGAGCATGAGGCTGTGTGAGAGCCCGACAAGACAGAACACGAGAAGCGCACCATAGCCGCAGAGGGCCAGAATGAGGCTGAGACGGAAGACCTGGGTGCTCGAGAGTTTTCTCCTCAGAATCGGATAAAGCACCATCATTCCTAATATCTGCGCTGCACCTCCGACAGTCGAGAAGAGCGTATAGGTTGCCTTCCATCCCTCTCCCCCGAAGTCGTACTTGAAGAAGTAGATGATAAAGTTCGATGTGAGGTATAAAGCCGAGTTGATGAGAACGATGCTGCCTACGACAACCATGGCCTGGTCGTTGCGGAAGAGAGCGGAGAACATCTCCTTCACACTCGCCGTCTTCATCTCGCTGCGGC
>CAZKIT010000068.1:0-8177 GCA_964552905.1 uncultured Spirochaetaceae bacterium | reverse complement strand
ACATCGTCATCCACTACGACCCGTGGTGGAACACGGCCGTCGAGAACCAGGCGACAGACAGAGCCCACCGTATCGGACAGACGAAACAGGTTACTGTCTACAAGATGATTGCCCAGAACACGATTGAAGAGAGGATAATAAAGCTCCAGGAGACGAAGAAGAACCTTGCCGACGAGATTGTCTCGACGGACAACATGTCGCTCTCGTCACTGAGTAAAGAGGACCTCATGGAACTCCTGTCGATATCGAATATGGCATAAAGAAGGATTCTCGCTGCATTTTCACTCCTTCAAGTGCATTGAAATCTGAAGAGAAAAGCCGGTGTCCGCTTCGGAACCGGCTTTTCAGATTGTTATGAAATCTCGAAGGTTGCGATGTGAATATAGCCGCCCGTGTCAGGCAGATACTTGTCGTCGTCCGTGACGACACGATACTTCAGATACAGCTTTTCTGCTCCCTTTACAGTTGTTGAAAGAAGCGGAAGCACATGTGCGAACTCCAGTACCGATGTCTCCTTGCTGCCGTCCTTGAAGTTCCTCGTGAGGTGAACGCCGTAGTTGTCAACAGCATCAAAATGATATGAATTATGCTGGTCATCCTCCAGAATATATTCGATTCCCCTCACTCCGTTCGTGTAGGTATATGTGGATGAATCCTTATTGAATGTGATATCCGCAGTCTGAAGCGGTCTCAGAACACCCATAAGACGAATCCATGTCACACTCTCGCCTTCAGGCTTTTTGATAGCGATGTGTTCAGGGTCGCAGGAAATGCTCGCTATCTTCTCGGGACTGTACTCGTCCTCGATGTTGCTCGGTGCAGTGTCTGTCATGATGTCGACTCTGCTTATGCGTACCGGCCCCCAGTTCGTTCCCTTGGGGTTATGGAACTCCATGAATTTTCCCTTTCTCTTTCCGTCGGGTGTCTCCGGATCTCCCGCATCATAATAGTGAACTGCAATCCTCTCGGGATTCTCGGCCGCTTCTTTGTATTGCATGTAGCCGAGTTCCACTGCAAATGACGTACTCGAAGCCTTCGTGTCATAGATGTACGTCTGGATTTTTCCGCCTCTGTATTCCAGGGCATCGTTCAGTTTCCAGCGCTTGGGGTTATCCGCAATGTAGTTTACACCCCATTCCGGGTTGAACATCTGGGTATCCCAGTATCCGGGAAACGGATCAAGGAACATCGTATAGCCCATCTTCTCGGCTTCGTCTATCACGTTCTGACGGTGATTCATCGGATGGAAGCGGGCGAGAATCTTGTTTGCGATATCATCAATTCTGATATTCATCGAGACCGCGTACGGTCCTATTTTCACATCTATGATGTAGTCTCCGAACGGGAGCACATCCATTTTGTTTCCGTCTTCATCGTACGGAGAAACATCATCCATCGGAGTTCCGCCGTAAATCAGGCAGGTGAAGACCTTATCATTGAAGTAGCACTTTCTGAAGGAATCCGCGAAGGTTTCCGGTTTTGCCGGATCATACACAAGGTCCGGCATGCAGGCCTTGCGGAAAGCTTCCTTGTCCCCCGTAATCGATATGCCCGGATAGTCGACATACATACCCTCTACGTTGTCCTTGACAGATGAATGGACGTTGCGGACAACCTTTCCGGAAACAGCTTCCCTGACATTCACATTCATTTCTATGAAGTCGGGAAGGAATCCGGTAACCTGTCCGATGATGTAGAAATCGCGACCCTGTGCAATCGTTGTCTGCGAGGCAGACGGATACTGGATTATCAGCCCGCTTCCGGTTACCGTTGCTTCCGGCAGAGCGGAAACATGTGATCTTCGATACTCGTTGAGAGAGATATCGATTGCCGTGTTGTACTGTCTTGGTTTTGCCATAGCCCTCCTTATTGTTTTTCATGATTTCAATGCATGAAACATTTCCCCGAAAATGAAATTACGCCAGACAAATGTCACTTCGCGTATCGAATGTCTGCTGTCATCATGGCTTGTAGTCAGATCATCATTGAGAACAGGAGCCGGCACGAGACGTGACGGAAGCCAGCACGGATTTATCAGGAAGGCAGTTACAGCCGTATCCCAGAGAATCCTGCTCCAGCTTATGTTGGATGTTCCGAACTGCGATAGATACTCCTCAGGGGAATCCTCTCTTCCCCTGAGATAACCGAATCTGTCGAGAAGCATGAAATCCTTTTCCGCTTCCATATCCGAAAATTCATCGGACACTATATCGTAAAGATAATCGCAGAGCGGATTCTTTCTGCAGAGATTTTCCCTAAGTTCACTCTCCGATGCACCCAGCATGGATGCCGCATTCATGCATGGAATCATGACAAGAGGAACTCCCGAGTCAAGTACAACCTGTGTCGCCTTAACATCCTGCATTGCATTGAATTCAATCATGTGACCGAATACTGAGGGCTGTCCGCCAAGCCAGACGACGACAATACTGTCGACGATATCGGGAGCAAGCATCAGGGCCGAAGCGATGTTGGTAAGTACCCCGCAGGCTGCAACATAGAGTATTCCTTCGTTGTTCCGTGCCCGGTTGATCAGGTCCGTGACCGCTTCACTGACGACAGGCCAGTTTCCGTTTATGTACTGTTCAGCACCTCGATATACCGGTACATCGAAACAGGAGAGTGAACATATTTTCTTTATCTCTTCATAGCTGAGGCGCATGCCTTCTTCCGGTGTCACGCTTCTGACTGTTCCCCCGAGACCTGCATCATCACGTATTTTCTGCATGCAGGAATGTGAGAACGGAGCAGCATAGATAGCCTCCACACTCAGTCTCTCCGGTGATTTCAGTGCCCATGCTATTGCGTACTGGTCATCCACTTCGTTCTTTGCATCGCTGTCGATGACAACCCGGATTTTCCCGGGCTTTATCAGCAGCCGTTCTCTTCGTATTCTTTCGTCCATACTCACCCCTTGATACCGCAGCTTGTAATACCTTCAACAAAGTACTTCTGGAACGGAAGGAATATGAAAATCGGGATCAGTGCCGATATCGAAGCTGCAGCATAGATATATCCCCAGTGGATTATCCCCTGCTCCTTGAAATTGGCTACGGCGACAGTGATGACCTTGACTTCCTTAGCCCTGGCAACCATCAGCGGCCAGAGATAGTCATTCCACTGGTTGACGAAAATCATTAGCGACGCAGTGATGACAATTGGAACCGAAAGCGGAATTACAACCTTTGTGAACTCCGTCCACCATCCTCCGCCGTCGATTCTGACAGCTTCGAGAAGAGAGCGCGGAATATCACTGAAGAACTGAACGAAAAGAAAGAGCACGAGTCCGTTTGCCATGCTCGGAAGGACAATACCCGCAAACGTATTCACAAGTCCCAGCTTGTTGCAGAGTGAATACAGAGGAAGCGCTATGGCCTCTCCCGGAACCATGAATGCAAGGAGGAAAAGCGAGAACAGCAGTTTCTTGAACTTGAAGTCATAGAACGAGAAGGCAAATCCCGCAAGCGAACAGATTGCTATCGTTCCTGGGACGACAAGAGCTATGACTATAAGGGTATTTCTGAGGTATATGAGAAAGTCATACTCTGTGATTATCGCCTTATAGTTCTCCAGTGTCCACTTTATGGGGACGATGGACTTCCATGAGAAGGGAGCCATGTTGGCAAAGAGTTCATTGTCGAGTCTGAGCGACGAGAATACCGTATACAGAATAGGAAAGACAGAGATTACAAGTACAAGAACCAGAAGAATGTATGTTAGCGTCTTACCGCGTTTTTCTGTTTTTTTCATGTTCTCACTCCTCCGCCTTAGTAAGCTTGAACTGCAGGAATACTACAATGAGAATTATGACGACAAGGACACAGGTCGTTGCCGCCCCCTTCTCATAATTGCCGTATTTGAAAGCCTGTTTGTATGCCTCATACATGAGGACATTCGTCGAATTCGACGGACCGCCCTTGGTGATGAGCTGCATCGGAGCAAATAGCAGAATGTTGATGCTTGTGTCTGCCACCATTACGAAAAGTGCCGTCTTTTTCATGAGTGGAAGCGTGATACGGAAAAGAATCTGCAGTGAATTCGCTCCGTCAATGCGTGCAGCTTCATATAGTGATCTGTCGATATTCTTGAGCCCTGCAAGATGGAACATCATCCAGTAGCCGCATCCCTTCCAGGTACTGAGTGCGATTATGCACCAAAGCGCCTGTTTCGCATCATTGAAGAATCCCTGGGCCTTCACTCCGAAGAACGTATTGAGCATACTGTTGGCAAGACCGTTATTGTAGGAGAAGATCATGCCCCAGACTACTGCGGCAACAGGCATCGAAATTGTTACGGGAAGATAGAAGAGGCTGCGGAATACTCCGACACCCTTCACTTTCCTGTTGACGAGAAGTGCGACAAGAAATGAGAGCACCAGCTGCAACGGTGTCATGATGATGTTCAGCTTCAGCGTCACCCACAGCGATGACCAGAATACCGAGTCGGAGAAAAGAGTACTGAACGTCCTCAGTGACCAGTTTCCCTTATACTGGAATCCTCTGATGAAACAGTAGATAAGCGGATAGATTTTGAAAACAAGAATGAATGCCAGTGCTGGAAGAAGAAGGAAATACGGCAGCAGGCGGAGATTGGTCTTTTTCGTCATTGTCGGGGACAGAGGCAGCTGTCTGCTGACAGCTGCCCATTACTTTGTCAGTTCTGATAGGAAGCAAGCGCGCTGTTAACATCTCTGACAGCGTTCTTTATCGATGTGTCGATGTCACTGCCGTTTCTGATGTCTTCCCACATTGTGGAAAGAGCATTCGAATATTCGTTGAATGCAGGTGTGACAGCACGTACGACCGCGGTGTGAGCAGCTTCATACTTCTCGACTTCGAGACAAGGATTTTCCTTGATGACTGCATCAGTATATCTTGCATCACAGTTCGGTCCCATACCTGAGAGCGGGAGGAATATGTCATTACCCTTTCCGTATGTCATGTACTTCACGAATGCGCCTGCAGCGTCCTTGTTCTTCGAGAAGGAGCTGACACCGAGAGCCCAGTTGCCGCAGCCTGTTGCTACTTCATTCTCATGTCCCTTGAATGCCGGCTGATATGTCCAGCCGAAGCTTCCCTCACTCATGCCTCCACTGAGGCAGTAGCCGTAAGAGTCTGCTGTCATGAGTTCGAATACGCACTTTCCTGCATAGAAGTTGCTGTATGTCTCTCCGATTGAAACACCGCGTGAGAATACGCCTTCTTTCACAAGGTTCTGGTACCATTCGGCAGCCTTCTTCCATGCTTCGGTATCGATAACGCCGGAAACCGTTGTTCCGTCATCGCTGATATTCTTTCCGCCGAGGGAGTTTGCAAAGAGGTTCATCTGATAGACTGCACCTACCTGACCGATTTCTATGCCGTAAATGCCTTTAGTTCCGTCAGGATCAAGTCTCTTGACTGCTTCCTTGGCTATTTCGATGAGTTCTTCGTATGTTATACGTGTATCGCCGTCATACTTTGACCAGTCGATGTCGATTCCGGCTTCCTTCAGGAGGTCAACATTGTAGAAAAGACATGTCGAACTGTCTCCGAGCGGTGCGGAATAGAGTGTTCCCTTATAAGTTCCCTGATCAACAAGAGCTGGAGAGAAAGTTGCAACCTCGGCATCTGTCAGATAGTCTGTGAGAGGAATGAGATAACCTCTTTCAGCGTATGCAGCTGTATTCGGACCGTCGACCATGATTACGTCGTATTCTGACGAGCCGGAGCTCAGCACGACTTCGAGCGTATCGTTGATGGTATCCCAGCTTGCCTGATCGATTTCAACCTTGACGCCTGTTTCCTTCTCATATTCGTCAGCAGCCGCCTTGAAAGCAGCATCATAATGAGTAAGGATCCTCAGTGTAGTTGAAGCGGAAGCAGCCGTTGTGCTTCCTGTACTTGCAGTTGCGGATACAGATGAATCTGCACTGCTCTGTTTGCGGTTACAGCTCGTAAAGGACAGCAGTAACATGACGCAGAGAACGACAGACAGGATTTTCTTCATAAATTAACCCTCCATGAGTCAGATGTATCGGTTGATAAACGTTTTCCTAAACAGTTTCCCAACCAATTATGAATGTACACCAGCTTTTGAGGTATTTCAACGATTTTCTTTAAAATGAATCAAAGCACAGGCAACCGTAACCAAGTCAGGCGGTTTACTGTCCGGATGAGATACTTCGAAAAGAGGAAGTCTACAGCGGAAGTATTTTCACTCTGTAGGTTTTGTCTGCCTTAAGCGCAGAAAGAAGCTGTCTGTCTATGACTGCGCTTGTCGCTCCCTGGAGTGTTATGGAATAACCTGCGGCATAGGTTGCATCCACGACGGCATTTCTGAGGGTATCCCCTACCGCCAGACTCGAGGCAAGAGCCCCGATGAATATGTCGGAAGCTCCGATGGAATCAACGTCTGCTGCATTCAATGCCGTACATCTGAAGGCGCCGTCAGGGTCGAATACATACGCCCCTTCCGAGGCACATGTCACGATAACGGTTCCCTTGTACCTGTCGATAAAACGACTGACATCAGCTTCCATGTCGTCACCTCCACCTAGGATATTACCAAGCTCATCCTTATTCGGAACAAGATAATCAATGTACTCCAGGAGGCTCTCCGGCAGAGATTTGATCCCACACGGTTTCAATATGACACGGCAGTTGTTTCTGTGAGCCTCTCTGGCTATTTCCTCAACCTTATCGAGGGCCATCTCGGTATGCAGAAGGCAGAAATCGGCATTGTGAAATAAGTCAGGGACGTCTGCAACATCCCGGAAATCAAGCTTTTCGTTTGCTCCGGGATAAAGTATCACGGAACTCGCAGAGTCCTTGCGTGTCAGGACATAGGCTACTCCGGTAGTTTTTTCCGCATCGGTGACTATCCCGCTGTTATGTCCGGTAACATCCGTGACCATTCTGTATATTTCACGGCCGTAGTCATCGTTACCGACTCTTCCGACGAGCGTGACATCCGCACCAAGTCTTGCGGCTGCGACGGCCTGGTTAAACGCCTTGCCGCCGGGAAGTTTTCTTATAGGGGTAGCCTTCACGGACAATCCGTCTACGGGAAAAGAGTCAACGGATGCATAGATATCCATATTGATTGTACCGATTGAGACTATACGTGGAATTTTTACCGTCCGCGGTGCTGTCACTGTTCCCTTTTCAAAGTACTGAGGGATTTTACCGGCTGTTACACTCTTCACACTGTCGAGTTTTTCCGCTTTTCTGATGACAGTACTGGCAACTTTACGGGCATAAGGCGTCAACGGGATATTCATGCTCGAAACGGAAGAAGGTGCTTTATCCTCGAATGACATGGCAATAAGGGACATATCGCGGGGGACATAGCGTCCGCACCCGGAGAGTTTCACTCTCACCTCATCTGCTGCTTCGGCGTCCTGACAGATTACGGCTGTTTTATTCAGGAATTCGGGATCCGCAAGGTCCAGATTTTCCAAGCTGAAAGTCGTGAGATGCGAATTTTTCAGATACTCACACATTCTGGCGCATACAGAGCCGACACTGTCCGATCTCACTATGACGGCTATTTCCGTATGGCCGTGCCCCGCGACCTCCTCAAGAGCAGAGATAAGCAGTTTTTTATACTCGTCAGCATATGACATTTCATAATCTGAAAGAATATCCAATGACGGAACCGCAATATCCTCATCCGGAACATCCTCGGATATGACAGCATCAACTCCCAGTCTCGAGAATGCCTCCAGATGTTTCAATCTGTCGCTTTCAGTGCCGTCGGAGAACGCGAGAACAGCATGATACCCCTCTTTCTGCAGGGCAAGAGCAAGAGCTTCGGCAAGTAACGGCGAAGAATGCCCTTTCCGAAGGAGGATTCCTGCCATGTAAGTCTTGGAGAGGCCGTTCGACAGATAACTCGGAGCATAGTTATGTTCCTTGACTATTTCCAGGACCTTTTCTCTCGTGACAGGACTTATCGAATCATCCTTGCCATTGATTATCTTTGATACTGTTGTCGGTGACACACCGGCTATCTTTGCTATCTCACGTATTGTCATACTTCTCTCTCAACGCCCGCCTTCCCATTATACAGCACGGGTAAGCCGTCATAAAACCATAATATGAGAAAAACGGATGTCCGAAAATCGTACTACAGCGTCAGGCCTTCGGGAATATCACCTTCCATGAAGGAAGGTTTCTTCACGCCGAGGGCCTTGA
>CAZKIT010000067.1:0-8350 GCA_964552905.1 uncultured Spirochaetaceae bacterium | reverse complement strand
GGTAGTTGAAGCAGATGACGTCACCACAGTCGGAATCTGCCTTGAGGCTTTCCTTGTACATCTTCTCGTACATATGTGATGTATCAGGAGTACCGCCCATGCATTCATAGAATTCCCTGAGGAGATTGAACCACTGGTCGAATTCGCTTGTACCGTTGTTGCAGTGAACCATGGCAACCGGCCTGCCCGCAGGTGTTGTCACCATATCTATATCGCGGTAGAGGCGGGAGAGATTCTTCTCGAGTACGACCATCTCGAATACGGATGTCCCTGCCGAGACGTTTCCCGTCCTCACTCTTACCGAGTTCGTGGCAACCATTCCCGTTCCGGCATCGCCTTCCGGGGCCGCCATCGGAATCCCGGCACGGAGCTTGCCGCTTGGGTCGAGAAGAAGAGCACCCTTTGGTGTAAGAACTCCACCCCTTTCACCTGCAACAAGGACCTTCGGGAATATATTCCTCAATCTGTACGGGAGATTATTATCAGAAAGGATGGCGTCGAATCTGCCGGCCATAGCCTCGTCATAGTCGTTCGAGACGGAATCTATCGGGAACATTCCGGATGCTTCTCCGATTCCTATCACCTTCTCTCCCGTAAGAAGATAGTGAATGTATCCGGAGAGTGTCGTGACATAGCCAATTCGGGAGACATGCTCCTCTCCGTTCAATATCGACTGATAGAGCTGTGACACTGTCCATCTCAGCGGTACGTTGAATGAGAAGAGCCCGGTGAGCTTTTCTGACGCATTGGCTGTATTTGTATTACGCCAGGTAAGGAACGGGGAGAGCTGTCTGCCGTCTTCGTCGAGGGCGATGATGCCGTGCATCATTCCCGATATTCCGATGGAGCCCGCAGTCTCGAGAGCAACACCGTATTCTTCCATGACATTATCACTCAGCCTCAGAAAGCATTCCTGCATAACCCTGACTGCATCATCAAGATGATAGGTCCAGAGGCTGTTCTCGAGTCTGTTCTTCCAGCTGGAGGATCCGCTCGCTATGACTTCGTACTCCCTGCTGATCAGGACGGCCTTGACTCTTGTCGATCCCAGTTCGATACCGAGTGCAGTGTCACCTTTTCTTATGGCCTCTATGATGTTCTTTCTTTCCATTCCTCTCCTCCGTATCTGGCGTCATAAAGTTCAGTCTATGACCGCTCCGTGCCTGACAAGTACTTCCCTTACCTCTTTCACGCTGACGTCCGATGTCCTTATGCCATGTTCATGGGCAAGAGCGGC
Source organism: uncultured Spirochaetaceae bacterium (assembly GCA_964552905.1). Classification (GTDB taxonomy): domain Bacteria; phylum Spirochaetota; class Spirochaetia; order Sphaerochaetales; family Sphaerochaetaceae; genus Ornithospirochaeta. The sequence goes on along the minus strand of CAZKIT010000067.1, from coordinate 7,113 downwards.
GGTAACTCCCGCTGCTTCAGATACCGCCATGCATGTCGACATGACCCGCGTCATTCCGAATATGGTCTGGTCGACGGAAATGGTCCTGCCGGACATGATGAGGTTGTCTATCCTCTCGGGAATGAGACATCCGAGAGGAATGCCAATGGCATGTGCAACCGGCAGCATCGTCATGACACCGGAAGTCTGTCCGTGTATGTCTACGTTGTAACCTGCCATTGCGACTGTATCTTCAGGAACCGGAAGAGAAGAGAGAATATCCTTCGTGAGTGTTTTCTTGCCGACAATGCGTCTGCTCTCTCTTATTCCGAGATACGGCATAACCTGTCCGAGGGTGCAGTTCTCGAAACCCGGGCAGTATTTCCTGAGGAAATTCATGATTTCGAAGATCTGGTGCTCGCAGGTCTTCTCTCCTTCTATGAACTGTTCCTGGTTTGTGGAATCGAGATTGATTGCCCTTGTAACATTGAAGTATCCCCTGTCGGTATTCTTCTGGTGGGTGAAATCGATCATGTTCCTTGGAAGGTTCCAGTCCCCGTTCTCCCTTGCCTTCTCGATGAGATCAAAGAAGCACATCGTGGCAAATGTCCTGTCACGTCCGAACTCGAAGGGATCCTGGCTTATGCCTGGAAATGAAGGAGGGAGTTGGATCGTTTCAGGATGCGTCTGGGCATACTCTGCAAATCTGTCGATGTCGATGTTCTCGACGTCGAATGTAAGGGAGGCAGGCTGAAGGGCCCCGCCCTTCACTGTCGCCGCTCCGGCAAGGACGGCTGCATCCGCATCCCCTGTTGCGTCGATGACCATCTCTGCACTGAAGCTGTACTCCTTTCCTCTGCAGAATACGGTGACACCGGAAACACGCCCGTCTTCAACCTTCACTGACTTGAGTTCACTGTAGAGCATGGAATCGACGCCGTTTTCGAGAAACATCTCGTTTACCATGATTCTGACCCAGTTCATGTTCATGTAAGTGAGAGAATTCTGGATGGGAGCACGGTAATCAACGGTTGCCGCTCCGATATCCCTGAGGCGCGACAGGAATTCCTCGGCAAATCCCTTTATGACCTTCCTGCCGCTTCTGTCGATGATGGCCAACGGCGGAAGCCCTGAGCTCATGAGACCGCCGAAGAAGGGATTACGTTCGACGACGAGGACGCTCAGTCCCGCTCTTCTTGCTACGATTGCGGCGGGGAATCCTCCCGGGCCGCTTCCGACAACTATGAGATCATACTTTTCCCTGAATGACATAACACCCCCTATCATTCCTTGACGGATCCTGCCGTGAGTCCTGACACAAGATACTTTCCGAGGAATGTGAACACGATGAGAATCGGGACGACGGCAAGCGTGGCAGCCGCAGTAAGCGGCCCCCATTCCTGACCGAAGAATCCGATGTAGTTATAAATCGATACCTGTATCGGATACAGGTTCTGTGATGCAACCATGACAGACGAGACCTGGTACTCGTTCCATGCGCCGATGAAGATCATGAGGGCGGCACATGCGATTGTCGGGAGACAGAGTCTCGGAATAAGACGGAAGATGATGTATCTTCGGGATGCCCCGTCTATCATTGCGGCCTCCTCGATGGCATAAGGAATGGACTGCATTCCTCCGATGAGAATCCAGATGGCCATCGGAAGATTGTATGCCGTATAAATGAGTGGAAGCGTATAGAACTTATTGGTCATCTTCAGAGCGGAGAACATCATGTAGTTGGGGACGACCATCGCCGCGGATCCCATGGAGAGCGGAATGCCGAAAAGGATGAGCATGAACATGAACTTCTTGCCCCTGAACCTGAAGCGTGTCAGTGCATAGGCAATGAGAACTGCACACAGGATTCCCAGGAAGATGGCGACAAGTGAATAGATGACGCTGTTGATGAGAGCCGTACTGAATGAACCCTTGAGAACGGACTGGTAGTGCTCAAGCGTAATCTCGCTTCCTATGGCCTTCGGAGGATAGACTGCAACCTCCCTTGTCGGTTTGAGGGATGTCAGAAGCCCCCAGATGAAGGGAACAAGGTTCACTATCGCGATGGCGGCAAAACCGATTATCGAAAAGACACTGACTGCTATTTTCTTAGATCTCATACTTCACCGCCTTTACATACGCCAGCGTCAGGAGGAAGTTGACGACGCAGAGCACGAGAGACATCGCACTCGCCTCTCCGAAATGGTAGTAGGAGAAGCTTTCCCTGTATGCGAGGATGGATATTACAGTCGTCGCGTTTCCCGGCCCGCCTCCTGTCAGTGTAAGAGGGACAGTAAGGTTGTTCAGGTTCGAGAGTGCGACGATGATGGCGGAGATTGCCATCGGCGTCTTGAGCTGCGGCAGTCTTACATACCAGAAGTGCTGCCACTTGTTGACGCCGTCAATCATTGCAGCCTCGTCGTATTCCTTCGGGATTGCCTTGAGGCCCGCGACAAGCTGTACCATGACGTAACCGATGACACGCCATGTGATGACGACGATGAGTGAAATCACGGCGATGTTCTTGTCTGACAGAAAACCGATGGGGTTATGGCCTGATTTCTGCACGAAGTAATTTATGAGTCCTGTTTCGTCCTTGAGCAGCCATTTCCAGAGCATTGCCGCAACAACCTGGCTGGTTACCCACGGAATCAAAATCATGATTTCCAGAATATATGCAAACGATCCCTTGGCCGCATTGATCCAGAGGGAAAGCAGTGTCCCTATTACGAGAGCTATCACAAGAGATACCAGTGATATCTCGAAAGAGACGATGAGACTTGTAATCGTAGTACTCTTCGAGAAGACGCTGATGTAGTTGTCCAGACCGACGAACTTGGTGAAGTTCATGTAGTCACAGCGCCAGAAGCTGCAGTGCAGACAGTATACAAGCGGAATCATCAGGAAGAGGATGATGATTACCATGCTTGGAAGGGAAAGCAGGTAAGGTAGAAAGCTTTCCATGCGCTTCTTTTTCTTTAATCTGTCCATTTTCTATCCTTCAAAAGGACTCCCGGGGCAGAGAATTTTCCACCCGGGAGTTCCTTCCCATAAACTTGAGTTTTATCTGTTTGCGTTTCTGTCTATGAAGTTCGTCTCGACAAGCTGGAGAGCTTCCGTGACTGTCTTGCCGTTGATGAATACCTGGAGGAATGCATTCTGAAGGTCTTCATTGAAGCCGGAAACGACATATTTGATTGACTGGACGTAGGACTTGGAGTCGATGATATCCTTTGCATCGATTACCCATGCGTTCGTGGCAATCTCGAAGAATTCCCTGCTGTTCTCAAGAGTTGACTTGAGGATAGGAATCTGCTGAGCTTCGGTTACCCACATGCTGTCGACTTCCGGTGAGCAGATATATTCGAGGAATTCGCCTGCGATATCCTTGTTCTTGCTTCCTGACCAGACACCCATGTGCCATCCTGCCGCGTAACACTTGGACTCTGTCTCACCGTCGATGCTCGGATAAGCCATGAAGCCGATATCTTCAGGATTGAACGAGCACTGGCTCTGTACGGTCGGCATACGGACTGTTCCTGCAGATATCATAGCGTACTTGCCTGCCGCGAAGTCTGTGTAGACATCCTCGCTTGTAGCGGATGCAGCACTTTCCGGAGTTACCTTGTACTTCGTGATGAGATCGATTTCCATCTGGAGAGCAGCCTGGGCAACATCTCCTGTCCAGTCGTTCGGCATACCGTCATCAGTGAACATTCCGCCGTCCTGTCCGAAGAGAGCATTCGGGAGAGCTCCGTGCGGGTCTGTGACATCAAGGCTGTAGCCGATGCCGTAACCCCAGATTTTCTGTCCGTTTTCATCCGTGTATGTCAGCTTCTGTGCAGCTTCGGCAAGGTCATCCCATGTCTTGATTGAATCGGGATCGATTCCCTTTTCCCTGAAGAGGTCCTTTCTGTACATGATACCGAATCCGCCGAAGTAGAGAGGAATATCATAATGGTACTGACCGTCATATCCTGCTTCGAGAACTGCAGAGTTGATGTCCTCTTTCTGGGCGTCTGTCCAGTCGGAATAGAAGAGGTTTTCAAGCGGCTCGTAGACACCTCTCTTGATAGCTTCGCCTCTGTTTGCGGTATTGACCATGAAGAGGTCTGCGCAGTCACCTGCAACGCTTGCAGCGAATACCTTGCTCGGAAGTGTTGTCCACTGCTGTGTCTCTACGACGATCTTGACGCCGGGATGGGATGCTTCGAAGTTATCGATTGCCTTCTTGAGTACGACTGCTCTTCCGTTCGTCGTGTTTGTGATATCGAGGAACGTCCAGAGTCTCAGTGTCACTTCCTTCTGGGAAGATTCTGCTGCTCCCTGAGCGAAGACAAGTGACAGTGCCGCCACAGCTACGAGTAGAATAGCGATAATCTTTTTCATGTTTTTCTCCTTTTGTATTTTTCCTTTTTAAATCCTATCAGAATCTGAATGCAACCTTGAAGTCTCCGTACTTACCGCTGGCATAGTCGAAGGCCTTCTCCCAGTCCTTGAGGTCGAAGAAGCTCTTTATCATGCCATCAGTCCTGAGAGTACCATTGTTGATGTGCTCGATTACGAACGGGAAGCAGTACGGGGAAAGATGAGATCCCAGTACGTCAAGCTCCTTTCCGTCTCCGATTGTCGACCAGTCGACCGTCGCGGGAGCACCGAAAACCGAAAACTCGACGAATCTTCCGAGTTTACGGATCATATCGAGCCCCTGCTGTACTGAACTCGGGTGTCCTGTCGCCTCGATGTAGATGTCGCATCCGTAGCCGTCTGTCATCTTCTTTATCTCTTCGACAACATTGACCTTTGACGGGTTCCATACGATATCTGCACCGAATTCCTTTGCCTTCTCGAGCCTCTCATCAACCATGTCAAGGACGATGAGGGAAGCAGGATTCTTCATTCTTGCATATGTTACCATTCCCAGTCCCAGTGTTCCTGCGCCGGAAATGACAACAACGTCCTCGTTGGTAATCTGAGCCCTGTCAACGCAGTGCTTTGAGCATGCATAGGGTTCAACCAGAAGAGCCTTCTCCAGGCTCATGTCCTCGGGAACCCTGTGGATGACAGCTGTCTTCGGATATCTTACGTATTCCGCCATACCGCCGTTATTCTCCTTCTGGAAGCCGAACGTGGCATGTGGCTGACACATCCAGTATCTGCCGCTCCTGCAGAATCTGCATTCGCCGCACGGAACAATCTGGTCGGCACAGACTCTGTCGCCGACTTTCCATCCGGTGACATTCTTACCTGTCTCGACTACCCTGCCCAGGAATTCATGTCCCGGAATGAAAGGCGGCTTAACCCATGAAGGATCCTTCTCATTACCCCAGAATCTTTCGGCACCGTGCATGCACTTGAGGTCTCCTGCACAGATGCCGCATCCCTCGGTCTTGATGATGATATCATCATCACCGCACTCCGGTGTAGGATACGCCTCCTCATATCTGTAGTTACCCAGGCCATAAGCGACCAGGGCCTTCATTGTCTTAGGCAATGCCATAGTAACTCTCCTCGACTTTTATAAAGTCATTTTATATATCTGGATAATAAGGCACAATATATAAGCTGTCAAATAAATTTTAACTCATTTATTTTCAAAGAATTATATTAAATACAAAATTATTTAAATAAAGCGCTTTACTTTCATATAACCATTAAGTTATACTTTTGTAAAAGTCAAAGGAAAGTAATATATGAATATATCTTCAACTCTGTTGAAGCAGGAAAACAAGAAAAAGATATACACTGAGATATACCGAAACAGGACCGTATCGAAGAATACGATAATGAAAAATCTGAACTTCAGTCTTCCTACAATCACACAGAATCTGGAGGAGCTTGAAAAAGAAGGACTGATTACCAAGGATGGACAGTATCAGTCGACAGGAGGAAGACCCGCGGCAGTATACAGATGCAATCCAGATTCAAGACTCGCCGTCGGCATAGACCTTCATCCGAACTCAATAGAGATTGCCGCAGTAAACATCTACGGCGAATTAGTGAGGGAAGACTCGACATACATCACATTCACGCATTCCGATGCATACTTCAGAAGATTCGGTGAATTCATCAACAGTTTCCTCAATTCATTTGAAAATACACCGAGGAGCCGGATACTCGGTATCGGTATAGGACTTCCCGGCATCATCGCCCCCGACGGCAACGAGATGCTCTATTCGGAAGTACTCAGATCATCAGAATTCACTCTTTCCGATCTGACAAAATATATAGAAGAAATACCGATACACTTCTACCACAATGCCGAGGCAAGCGCCTTTGCAGAAATATGGTACGGCAAGATTAAGGATTCGGCGCTGGTGCTGACTCTCGACAACTGCTTCTGCAATGCCCTCATACTCAACGGCAAGGTATATCACGGGATGCTCAGCAGCGGAACACTGGAGCACATGACTCTCCACCCTGACGGCAAACCATGCTACTGCGGCAAGAAAGGCTGCGTCGACAGCTACTGTTCAGCATCCGCACTGCGGAAGAGGATGAAGCAGACAAATCTCGACGAGTTCTTCATTGACCTGCGTAACGGTGACGACGACTCTCTCAATATCTGGGACAACTACCTCTCCGAACTGGCCCTCACGATAGACAACTGCCGTATGATCATAGCATCCGACATCATTCTCTCCGGTCTCCTGCAGAAATACATAACGCCGGAAGATATAAAGATTCTTAAGGACAAGATACTCACAATCACGACCTTCAAGACGCTCAACTTCAATATCACTATCGGTAACTGCGGCCGTAAAGGAATCCTCATCGGTTCCGCCCTTCCCCTGGTTGAACAGTTCCTGGCAGAAATCTGAGCTCAAGGTTCCTTAACTCGCGTTATCTTCAGTAACCAGATTTTGTTCCTTGCACTAACAAAAAATAATGTACAAGGCATTAACCGGAGGTATCATCAAAAATCACTGAATTTTCATCTATGTCTATGAATACATATGCATTCTCTTCTTACGGAATCCGTTTTGCCAGTTACCTCATGACATCACGAAGAAAACTGGTTAATCCTCCTGACACAGCAACGAACTTCTTGCAGAACAGAATCCACGGAGACCCTGATCCCGGCTTGAGGTTTTCCGTTTTTCCTCCGGATTCCATTTCTTCGTTAAGGGCAAT
>CAZKIT010000066.1:0-8679 GCA_964552905.1 uncultured Spirochaetaceae bacterium | reverse complement strand
AGGCTTATGAGATGAGAAGATATAGTGTCGGCGGCATGAGCTGCGCTGCGTGCTCATCCCGTGTCGAGAAGGCAGTGGGAAAGGTTGAAGGAGTCGAAAGCGTTTCTGTCTCCCTTCTCACGAATTCGATGGCTGTCGAGGGGACGGCTCTTGATGATGCCGTTATAAAGGCTGTCGTTGACGCCGGCTATACTGCATCAGTCGGGGGAAAATCAAAGACGACGACAGAAGATGAAGACAGCATCAGGGACAGAGAGACTCCGAAGCTCCTGAAGAGACTTTGCGTCTCCGCTTTCTTCACATTGATTCTCATGTACTTCAGCATGGGAGCCCTGATGTGGCATTGGCCTCTTCCGTCCTTCTTCACAGCGAACCATATTTCCATCGGGATCATGGAGATGTTCCTCGCCTCCATCGTTATGGTTATAAACCAGAAGTTCTTCATATCGGGATTCAAGGGTCTTGTGCACAGGGCTCCGAACATGGATTCCCTCGTGTCGCTGGGGTCCGGTGTCTCTTTCCTCTGGTCTCTCTATCTTCTTTTTGATGCATGCTACCTTATGGGTATCGGTGACACGGCCGGAGCCATGGAGAACATCCACGGCCTCTACTTCGAGTCAAGTGCCATGATTCTCACTCTCATAACGGTGGGAAAGACACTCGAGGCGAAGAGCAAGGGAAGAACGACGGATGCCCTCAGGAGCCTCGCGAAACTGAAGAGCCGGGAAGCTGTTCTGATCGTTGACGGAAAGGAGGTCGTCACTCCTATCGAGAACGTGAAGGTCGGCGACATCTTCTCTGTGAAGAGCGGCGAACAGATTCCTGTTGACGGCGTCGTGATCGAAGGCACCAGTGCCGTCGACGAGTCTTCTCTCACGGGAGAGAGCCTTCCTGTGGACAAGGAGAAGGGAAGCCCTGTTTCGGGCGGGACCATCAACCAGTCGGGGTACCTCGTGTGCCGTGCGGAGAAGGTCGGTGATGACACCACTATCAGCCGGATAATCAGGCTTGTCGAGGAGACCGCATCCTCGAAGGCACCGATAGCGAAGACTGCCGACACTGTCAGCGGCGTATTCGTTCCCGTTGTCATATCGATTGCAGTTGTCACCACGGTCATATGGATGCTGGCAACGCATGATATCGGTTACTCGCTTGAGCGCGGAATAAGCGTGCTTGTAATATCATGTCCGTGTGCGCTGGGACTTGCAACACCCGTTGCCATAATGGTCGGAAGCGGAGTCGGAGCCAGAAACGGCATTCTCTTCAAGTCAGCATCTGCACTTGAGGAACTGGGAAAGGTGAACGTCGTTGCACTCGACAAGACCGGTACGATAACCGAAGGAAAGAGCAGGGTCGATGAAATCTTCTCCTTTGATGACAGTTCTGAAGAGGTGATACGTGTCGCCTCCGCCCTTGAGGGTAAGAGCGATCATCCGCTTTCCGTTGCCGTGATGAAGTATGCCGAAGAGAAGAACATCACACCGTATTCCTCGGAGGATACGGAAGTGGTCCCGGGTAAGGGAATAAGGGGAAGGGTCAACGGAAAGGACGCATACTGCGGCAACCTTGAATTCATAAAAGAGCTGAAGCTGGAGAACGGAGAATATCTTTCCGCCCTCAATGAAAAGACGGCATCGTCCCCTTCCTCTCTTGTCTACGTCGTTCTCGGAGACACTCTCCTTGGACTCATCACCATTGCAGACAGAATCAAGGACGACAGCCGCAGGGCCGTCGAAATGATGGACAGGATGGGACTCGACGTCGTCGTCATCACGGGAGACAACGAGAACACGGCAAGGAATATCTGCTCGGGTCTCAGGGTGAAGAAGATAATCAGCGGAGTACTGCCGTCTTCAAAGGCGGAGGAGGTGAGAAAGCTCAAGGCATACGGGAAGGTCGCCTTCGTAGGAGACGGCATCAACGATTCCCCGGCCCTGACCGAAGCAGACGTCGGCATTGCAATCGGAAGCGGAACGGATATCGCAATAGATTCGTCGTCCGTAGTTCTCATGAAGAGCACGCTCATGGATGCCGTCGGGGCATTCAACCTTTCGCGTTCGACCCTCAGGAACATCTGGGAGAACCTCTTCTGGGCCTTCATCTACAATACGATAGGAATACCTCTTGCGGCGGGCCTCTTCATTCCGCTCTTCGGATGGGAGCTCCAGCCGATGTTCGGGGCACTGGCGATGTCGCTCTCGTCATTCTGCGTATGCTCGAACGCACTGAGGCTTAACCTGTGTAAGATCTATAAACCCTCGAAACATAAGCACAGAACGGAAAAAAGAACCGTAAAGGAGATAAAGTCAATGGAAAGAAAAGTCAAGGTGGATGGCATGATGTGCCCGCACTGCGAGATGAGAGTGGAAAATGTTCTCAAGGCGCTGGACGGCGTCTCGGAAGCAAAAGCCGACCACGAGAAAGGGGAAGTGACACTTACTCTCTCAAAGGATGTCGACAGCACACTCATAAAGTCGACAATCGAGAAGGAAGGATACACCGTAAAGGGTATCGAGTAAGAGGTGGAGGAGAAAACCTCCTCCCTTTCAATTTTTCTTCTTTTCACATTCCCGATTCATGAAGAAAAGTTTTCTCATGGAAGAAAAGTGGAAATTCAATTATGTTCATAGGGACCTCCTCAGGGCATGGTCCGATGACGGTGTGCATGTATGCTGGAGCAGTCCGTCCGAAGAGAACTCTTCGGAAAGTGCTGAAACCGATTCCCTTTACTGGCTCCGGCCTGACCCGTCAGAGGAGGATTTCATCGGGATAATAGAGTATACCGACAGAATCTTCGCCAGTTAACTCGAGGACATGAAAAGGAACGACTTCGGTTTCCTGTACGACGAGAATTGTCTGGAAAGGTTCAACGTCCTCTTTCAGCAAATGAGAAGAGAAACCTATACGGATGTTTCCATGGATGAAGACGATTTCTCATCATTGTCGGCGACGGATGAAAGCATACAGGTTTCGTATACAGGGGTGACAGCGGGAGAATATCCGATACTATTCACCGCTTCGGAGACGTCGGGGCAAGAGAGGAGTTCTGCTCTCTGTACATATATCCTTTCGATACCGGGCTCTCCTCGGCATTCGTCAAGGCGGAAGAGGATTTCTCGATTATATACAGCGACCCTGTGCCAGCTTTTGTCAAGGACATCAGAAAATACAGTAAGGAGATGGAAAAGCGCCAGTACAACGATGAAAGACATAAACGCTTCGTATATGCACACAATTATATTTTCAATGACCAGATAGAAGAGTGACGGGGATTTATGCTTTCCTTAAGAGTGTGGTAATATTCGGCATATGAACAGCGATTACAGATTCCAGTATGTTCCGGAATATATCATAAGGAACTGGAAGGACAGGGACGGGAGTGTCGCATACGTCACGAGAAACGACAGTGAGGTATATACTTCCCCTGTTTCCGATACTTTCATAGAACACATGAAGGCGGACATCGGAGAAGATGCCCTCCGCTCATCCGATGCACTCTCGAATACAAAACTCATCGATACGGTCAGAGGGATAGTCCACGGAGATTTCTCCTCACTCGACAACGACGTATTCTGGCTCAGTGCACTTGTCAGCCATCTCTTCTACTCCAATCCGTACGGGAAGGGGAGAATCGATTTCATCACCCGTCTCTATGCCGATGAACTCGGGAAGGTAAGAAACAGGGAGGAAGCGGGAGCTTTCATCACCCGGCACTTCAGCGACAGCCGTTCGACAAGAGATCTCCTCATGATGAGGGAGATGTCGAGTATCGCATTCGTATACGGCTTCGACCTCAGTGCGGCCGTGCTCGAGGCTCCGGAGAACATTGACTATGCTCTGGGCATGAATCCTGCATTCATCTTCAATCCGTCCGGTAACTCTCTCTTCGATGGGGCCGCGATGCCTCTCTCCGGAAACGGCGTTGCCGTAATTCTTCCTCTCTCTCCGAGGTACGCAGTCTGTCTCTACGACAAGGGGTGCTACAAAGTGAAGAAGACTGACGGCAGAGTGCTTCTCGAGGAAGATGATGTCATTCTCTTCAATACCATAATGGCCCGAAGCGGTATATCACTCGTATTCTCACCGACAGAGAAGTACACAGACGAGTATTACTCGCACCTTTACCCGGGTATCGGAACGAAAATCATGGAGACGGGAAATCCATCATTCTCCTTCATCCGTGTCCTTGCCAGGGCATTCTCACTCGATTATCCGGAAAGGGAGTATTCTCAGGCTCTCCTGAGGTATGACGCGGCCTGCATCGCCGGAAAAAGCGATGATATCACACAGGATGAATTCCAGAACCGCATAAGATATGCGCTCTCACTTTCGGCTTCCATATGATACCTTTGAATCTTAACTCCAGAAAATCCCTGTTGCATTATGTTCCGTCTTCACTTGTCTCTGCTTTTTCAGATGACGGTGTTACTGTATCGTGGAGCAATCCTTTCGAAGAAAGGTACACCGGTACAGCTGAAATAGATCAGCTGTACCGGGCAAAGGTCAGTGTCCTTGACGAGAGCTTCATCAGGAATGTGGAAGACGCGGACATCGGGTTCGGACAGCAGCTTGACAGACTCAGAAAAGGAGACTTCGGCTTCCTCTATGACGAAGACAACAGTGTCAGGGTAAATCTGCTTTTCCTCATGAAACGCACTGACCGCTATCTGTTCGGCAATATGTCGGATGCAGAGGCTTTCCATCTGGTTGACCTTGCCGGTATGTGCAAGGGCAGCAGTTTCCACACTAGACTCAATAATGCATACTGCATCATGAGGTCCATGCTTCTCACGAAGGAGTTCGGTTCTGCAGTTACAGATGAAATGCTCATGCTTCGTTTCGATGCTGTCCTTCTTCACGCTCCCGAAGGTTCTTCGTTCATTCTCGGCGCATCTCCCATGAACATGATCAATCCCTTCTTCAGTCACCGGCATCCGCAGTATGAAGACGGTGAGGAATATGACCTTGCGGGAGCATGTTTTGTCCTGCCTCTTTCTCCCTCCCTTTCCCTCTGTCTATATGACAGCGATATCTACAGATTGAAAAGGAAAAACGGGGTAGCCGTGCTTTCTCCCGGTGATGTCGGGATTCTGAACATGATCCAGATATACAACGGAGGAAATGAAGACGGATTTGTCTACAGGGGAGACAGGGGCAGCATTGTCGATACGATTCTCCGTTTCGGCGGTATCGGAGTGAGAGATATAAGAAAGAAAAGAGGTGAGAATGACTGCTATCCCTTCGACACTGATCTATCCTTCCTCCTTGTCAAGGCTGAATCGGAAGAGAAATTCTCTTCCTTGAAATCGAATCCCGTCGATTCTTTTGTCTCCGATTCCGAAAAGTACAGGAAAGGTTTTGTCGAACGCATCGCCCGTGATCCGTCATCTTTGAAAAAGGAGATGCATGATCGTTATGTCTATGCATGCGACTACCTCTTCGAGTAGTCGAAAGAAAATCGCCATTGAACGATTCCGGATTACGCTATATTCCATACTACACTATCCTGTCTCGGACGGCCGGGAAATGGTAAAAGCAGAAACAGTTTCCCTGTCGCAAGGAGCAGCTGTCTCCATTTCCGGTATCTCATGAAATACATTCAGTGGAGAAGTTGATTTCATTCTTGATTTCAAGCCGGAATAACGGGGGTGAGGATAAGGTGAATAGGGGAGGAATCACTTCTCCCTGTAGTGCATTGCTCTCATTGCGTTTGCAACAGCCACAAGGCAGACACCTGTATCTGCAATGACGGCAAGCCACATGTTAGCGCAGCCGAAGACAGCAAGGATGAAGACGACCGCCTTGACAAGGAGGCTGACCCATATGTTCTCCTTTGTTATCTTCTCCGTCTTCTTCGCGATTGAGATTGCCACGGGAAGACGCGAGAGGTCGTCGTTCATGATGACGCAGTCCGCAGCTTCGATTGCCGTGTCCGATCCGACACCGCCCATTGCGACGCCTGTGTCCGCGCTCTTCAAAGCCGGTGCGTCGTTGATTCCGTCTCCTACATAGAGAAGTTTTCCTTCTCCGGATTTGAGACCTTCGAGCTTCTCGAGTTTCTGTTCCGGAAGAAGTTCGCCGTATGCTCTGTCCAGTCCGAGCTTCTCTGCCGTCTTCTCGGCTCTTTCCTTCCTGTCACCGCTGAGCATGCAGATTGTCTTCACTCCGCAGTTACGCAGTTTAGCCACTGTCGAATAGCTCGACTCCCTTATCCTGTCACTTATGACAAGGACTCCCAGGAGCTTCCCATCCTCGAGAACGTAGACGAGTGTGCCGTCCTTCATGACGGCAGGGGCATTCTCCATGATACGCGCCGAACCTGCCTTTATGTGTTTTCCCCTGAAGTCTCCCTCGATGCCGACACCGTTTATCGTATGTACATTCTCCGCTTCTGCATTTCTCTCTCCTGCATACTCCATGATTGCCGTGGCAATCGGGTGAGTTGATTCCTTCTCCAGAGCAGATACGCAGTCGATGAGGTGTTCCCTGTCTCCGGAGAGGTACTCTATGGACTGAACCGTGAAGACACCTTCCGTGAGTGTTCCCGTCTTGTCGAGTGCAACTGTGGTTGTCGATGCCAGGTTCTGGATGGCATCATCTCCCTTCACGAGAATGCCGTGCCTGGCAAAGCTTCCCATCGATGCGAAATAGGTGAGGGGAACCGAGAGCACGAGCGCGCACGGACAGGAGATGACGAGGAGCATTGCCGCACGGTAGATGCTGTCCTTCCATCCGGTGAGACCGAAGAGTGACGGCAAGACTGCCACAAGGAGTGCCGCCGCACAGACGGAAGGTGTGTAGTAGCGGGAGAACTTCGTTATGAACTTCTCGCTTCCGGCCTTCTTTCCTTCGCTGTCCTCGACAAGCTTCATTATCCTGCTGGCGGTGGATTCACTGTATTCCTTTTCGGCCCTGAGTGTGAGCGTGCTCTCTCCGTTGACGGAACCTGAGAGCACGGATGAGCCGGGTTCTGCCTTCACGGGAACGCTTTCACCTGTGAGGGCCCTCGTGTCGAGATATGACGAACCTTCGACTACTGTACTGTCGACGGCGAGCTTTTCTCCGCTCTTGAGAAGGATGATGTCCCCGACGGAGACCTCTTCCGGTTTTACGGAGACCCATTCATCATCCCTTCTGACTGTAACGGAGTCGGATGAGAGATCCATGAGCTTTCCGATGCTGTCACGCGAGGAGCCGACTGCAAGACGCTGGAAGTATTCGCCTATCTGGTAGAAGATCATGACGGCTGCCGCCTCGTCGTAGGAGGCGATGCAGAGCGCGGCAATAGTCGCGATGCTCATGAGGAAGTTCTCGTCGAAGACCTTTCCCTTCGCTATGTTCTTCACGGCTCTCCATAGTACGTCGTAACCTGCAACTAGATATGACACCACGGCGATCAGACCGATTCCGCTTATCTTTGCAATGAGGAAGAATACGACAGCCGCGATTATCCTGTAGAGCGTATAGTCCTTCTTCTCTTCGATTGCCGCCGTATGGAATACCATTTCGTCCTCGACGGAGAGGCATATCTGCCTTATCTCCTCTTCGGTGAGGGAGGATGTGACATAGAGCTTTCCTTTCGGATAGTCGAACGAGGCCTTCTTCACGTTTTCGTTTTTCTTCAGTGCTTCCTCCACCTTCCGTGCGCATTCGGCGCAGTCTATCGTAACGGAGAACACATAGTCCTTTTCTTCATTGACGAATTCGATTTCGTCCTCCGCTTCGGTGCAGATTCTCCTTATCTCGGCTTCGGAGAGGGTGGAGACGACAGTGAGCTTTCCCTTCGGAAAGTTGAAGACTGCGCTCTCGACAGAGGTGTTGTCATTGAGTGCGTTCTCGACTTTCTTCGCGCATTCAGCACAGTCGATTCTAACTGAGAAAACGTATTTCTTCGCCTTCTCATCGTCTTTGAATTCGATGTCATCCTCGACACAGCGACAGATGTCCTTTATCTCGGCTTCGCCAAGCGTTGTCGTCACCGTCAGCTTTCCCTTCGGATAGTTGAAGACTGCGCTCTCGACAGAGGCGTTTTCATTGAGCGCTTTCTCGACTTTCTTCGCGCACTGGGCGCAGTCGATCGAGACGTTGAACGAATATTTCTTCTTTTCGCCTTCGTCCAGGAAGACGATTTCATCTTCGACCTTCCTGCATTTTTCCTTTATGTCCTTGATTGTGTTCTTCGTCACTATCGTCAGTGTTCCCTTCGTGAAGGAGAAGGAGACGTATGCGTTGGCTTCGTCCTTCCTCAGTGCCTCCTCGACTTCACGTGCGCATTCGGCACAGTCGATCGAGACGGAAAGAACATAACGCGAGTAGCTCTCGTCTGTATCAATGAGTGATTCGATATCTTCACTTATGCAGTCTCCGGAGACCGTGAGTACGCCGTCAGTGAGTACAGCGGACTCTACGCCCTCTGCCTTTCTTACGTTTTCAACAACCTCATCCGAGGTGTTCTTAAGGGAATATCTGAAAACCATGACTACCTCCATATATGAATATATGAATAACTGCTCATATATTCATACAATCATAATGTATAGTCAATATCCCATAATGAATTTTCTGACTTATTCATGAAAAACGATTCGGAGTACGAGAGAAAAGCAAAAAAAATAGAGACCGTCTCCGATCTCTACATCTCCTGCGGGAGTCGAACCCACATTGACGGGATGAAAACCC
>CAZKIT010000065.1:0-8801 GCA_964552905.1 uncultured Spirochaetaceae bacterium | reverse complement strand
GAAGATGCAGTGAATGCAGCACTCAGAGAGATGCCTGATGATTATGAGATAAAGCGATTCCTGATGGCAAACAAGGCGGAGGTAACAAAAATGTGTATTACGGAATATAATGAAGCTGAAACGATGGACCTTTTCAGAAAGGAAGTCGAGGAAAGCAAAGTAGAAAGCAGAGCAGCAGGAAGAGCAGAAGGAAGAGCGGAAGGAAGAGCGGAAGGAAGAGCGGAAGGAAGAGCTGAAGGTGAAGCCAGAGGTACTATCAGAACTCTCTTCGGTCTGGTTCATGACGGTTTGATTACTGAAGCAAAGGCAGCTGAAAAGGCAAATGTCTCTGTTGAAGAATTCAGGAAGCTCTCTTCTAAGTACTGCTCATAGTTATATCTTTCCAACTGTGGATTCTGACTCTCTTACGATGTTGATACACCGTATATTGAGTGTAAGTGTTCAATATCAGTTACGGATTCCGTATCAGCAGGTCTTTGAAGAAATCTTTGATAACATGTTTGAGTCGAAGATGAACTTGATTCTGAATTATTGCTTTTAGCATTCTCAGAGCGTGATGTTGCCCAACGTTGTGCCAGGAGAGGAGTATCTTGCATGCTGTAGTCATCCGCTACAGTTTTAATGATTCTCTTTATTCCCCGGAAGTTTACCGCCATCACTTCAGACATATGAAACGGAAGGGGAGAACTGCGCTTCTATTTCTCTTGAAAATATCTCCTTTTTCCTCTACCTTCTTTCCGTTTCCACAAGTGGAAAGGAGTAAACGATGAAAATGAAGAAAATACTGTCTGGTCTCATTCTTGCTGCCGCTGTTCTTGTCATGACAGTGTCATGTGACAACAAGGCCAAGGCACCGAAAAACTACACAGTGACATTCGATCTCAACGGAGGAAGCGGCAAGATAGATAAGACCGTTTCTGTAAAGAAAGGCGACACAGTGGACGAGCCGGCAATCACGCCGAAGGCTGCAAATGACACCTATTCCAAATTCGCCGGCTGGTCGACAACGAAGGACGGCGGGGAATACGATTTCTCCACTCCCGTCAATTCAGATATCACACTATATGCTACGTATAAGGACAGATACACAGTCGGAGGAAGGGGACCGGCTAACGGATTCATCATCTACGAGAACCCTTCCTACGATGCAAAGAGCAGTAACAGCTGGAGGTACCTCGAGGCTGCCTCGGAGGATTTCACGGCTGTCGTTGACGGCGCAGATACAGCTCTCTTCAAATGGGGAAGTACTGGCACTGAACTTGATACAGATACATCTCTCGGAAGCGGATTGAGCAACACGGAGAAGATGACATCTCTTGCATCATCGATTGCTTCGGAAGTCTATAAGAAGACATGGTGCGGTCTCAGCGACTGGTTCATTCCGAGCAGGGACGAACTCGTGAAGATGTATGAGGTGATAGGAAAGAACACGGATGCGAAATTCACAAAGGCTTACTACTGGTCAAGTTCCTCCCGCCAGAGCGGAAGCGCATGGAATCTCTATTTCAGTGATTCCAATACTACGACGGAACACTCCGACACCCGTGACAGCCAGGGGCGTATCAGGCTTGTGAGAGTATTCTGAGATACGAAGGAAAACTCCAGGTAAAATGTTTCTGACATGTTTCCCTCCCGGATCCTGTCTACTGCATTCATAGCATGACAACATGCCGCCTTGTATTGTGTCGTACGTTCCTGACGGGGAAAGCGGTGACACTGCTCTTGTACCGTGACGGACGGGGAGGAAAGAATATGTCTTCAGACAATGGAGAGACGGGACGGTGCATGCTCAGCTTCGATAGTGGCGGGCATCTCTTTCTCCCGTTTCCGCCACGGAGGGAGAGACTCTTTTCTTTGCATGTTCTGCCGTGGTTAAGGGGAAGACTAATCTGGCTGTGGAGCCCGGACAGTGAGAAGACAGGACGGGCTGCGTTCCATCTCATTGCATTTTCCACTGGATAAGTCAATCCGGCATTACAGAAGTACAAGATTCACCATATTTGCTATGCTCTCTGCCTTTTCCGGGCGGAGGGCATTTCTCTTTTCAGGGAACTTCTCTCTCAATCTTCCACACCGTGGAGAAAAGGACTATCATCCCACTGGAGAATGAAATGACAGATATGACAGAGGGAAGGGCGACTGGACATCTTGTCCGCTATGCCCTGCCGATTCTCATCGGTAACTGGCTGCAGCTCATGTACAATGCAGTTGATTCCATAATAGCCGGCCGCTTCATCGGACGCGATGCTCTTGCAGCCGAAGGAATCGCAGCTCCCGTCATGAATCTCGTCATCCTCTTCATCAACGGCCTCTGCATAGGGTCGGGTGTTCTCATGAGCGAGGCCTTCGGAAAGAAGGATTACTCACGCCTCAGGGATATTCACGCTTCGCTTCTTCTCTTCGGAACTCTTTCCTCCCTCGTGCTCTCACTTCTTGCGGCGGTGATGTCGCCTCTTATCCTCAGAGCGCTCAGATGTCCCGATGACATCTTTGCCATCACAGGGACTTATCTCAGGATAATCTTTCTCGGAACACCTTTCACTTTTCTCTATAATGCCTTCTCATCAGCTCTCAAGAGTGCCGGAGATTCGAAGATACCGCTTTTCTTCCTTGCCTTTTCCTCCATTCTCAACGCCTTTCTCGACCTGGTCTTCCTCGGTCTTCTCCACTATGGAATAACATGTTCGGCCCTGACGACCGTGATAGCCGAGGCGGTCTCTGCTCTACTTGCTTTCGTTCATATGAGAGGAAAGGAAAAGATTATCTGTCCGAAGAGGGAGAACCTCAGATATGACAGCAGGATTCTTTCCACCATCCTCGACTATGCAGCGCCGACTGCGCTGCAGCAGGCTGTCCAGCCTGTCGGCAAGGTGCTTATCCAGGGCGTAGTGAACACACTCGGCACCGACGTGATCGCCGCTTTCAATGCAGTGACGAGAGTCGACGACTTCGCATGCATACCCGAGCAGGGGATAGCGACTGCCATCAGCACGTTCATCGCGCAGAACAGGGGTGCGGGAAGGAAGGAGAGAATCAGGAAAGGGTTCAGGAGCGGACTTACGCTTGAAGCCGGTTACTGGGCTCTCATCTGCACGCTTGTATTCATACTCAGAAGGACCATAGTATCGCTATTCGTCAGTGGAGAGAACGCCTCTTCTGTCATATCAAGCGGAGTGGAGTATCTTTCCATCATGGCATTCTTCTATCTCTATCCGGCTCTTACGAACGGCTTCCAGGGCTTCTACAGGGGAATGGGAAAGATGAAGACAACGGCGCTCGGGACATTCATACAGACTTCAGTCAGAACTCTCTCCGCGTACCTCATAGTTCCACTTGTCGGTATAAAGGGAATAGCATTCTCATGTGCCGCCGGATGGTCGATGATGCTTCTCTTCGAGATTCCGTACTACTTTCACGTCTCACGGACGAACGGACTCCTTTTTTCCATGCATGAAGAGAAAACATGAGAAAAACTGCAAGACTATATAGGGAAAATCTGAAGAGCCGTAGGACAAAAGCTTTTGATACTGAATTGTTGCGACACTGTCACAACTATTGTAATTGCCGGCAGATGAACGAATTAGTGACATGTGAACACATTCTTGCATTGACGCTCGATTGTCAGAATGAATACTGTACGGGGAGATAGAAGCATGCTTCTCCTGTGTTCTGAAACTGCTTCTCGAGTGAGTCTTTCTCTCTCCTCCTTGTGTGACAATACCTGCCACAATTGGATATCCGTATTCAGCTCCTATGATGAAAAAGGGAGATTCCTCTCCTATGACAAGATCAATGCCGGTGGAAAGGAGAAGAGTGCGGACTGTCCTATCTCCGGCCCTCATGACAATGCCTTTCAGTCCCGTGCCGAATCTGAAGCCGGGAGCATAGAGACCGAGACCGCATTTCACTGCGCAGGCCGCCCCTGTCGTCAGTGATGTGCCGTCTATGTCGCTTCTGCTGTTTGCTGTTAATCAGATATCCCCGTTGAGGGCAGGGTTATCTGCAAGGAAAAGGCCGGAGCTGACTGAAAGAAGTGAAAGATGCCCGCTCCTCCCTTCAGCGTCAATCTCAATTCTGCAGAGAGCGGAGTTAGGAAGAGAGACAAACACAGTGAAGAATGCCTTTCTTTTCATCTTGTTCTTTTTCTTCGAAGAAATGTTTCTCTGCTTTCTTCGTCTATCCGTGAGGATAACGGAGCGAATGCCTCATATGATTCGGAAGTTCCTGGTTGGTTATGAAAATATCGTGGAATTGAAATGCAGAATGCTGGTTATTTTATGAATGGAGTTGCAAATTCTATTTGTTTGTACTATTATTGTTTCAAATCAAACAGGGAGTGCAAGAGCATGAAGAAAACTTTGTTAATCATGATTGCTGTTCTTCTGATATTCTCCTTCACGTCATGCAAGGACAGTTCGGAAGAAATCATTCAGACATTCGAAGACTACAAGAAGATTCAGTCCTTCATTGTGTATGCTGATGATGTTATCAGTAACAGTGAAATTAAAAGAGAAGGCGACGAGGTGAATTATAGCGTCAAGAAAGACGATATCTCCGATTATTACCTTGTTGATCTGCTTGAAGGTATCGGTTATGACTACACGAGTATTACTGTCACCGGTGCTTCCGGCACAGTCGTGGCGACGAATTCCGCGACCAAGCTTGATCACAATTTCAAGGATATTGTGATTACTTACACAGTGGGTGAGGATGCAGCGGAAAAGACGTTCACGATGAGCGGAACTTTCAAGGAAGAAATCACCGGAAGCGAAGAGAATCCCGTCAAGTCATTTGCATACAGCTTCAAATTAAACGGGACAGATTATTCTCTTTCCTATTCTTTTAACAGTAAGCATGAAGTCACAGCGGCAAAGGTAAACGGAAAGGACGTCAATCTCAGACTAGTCAATTCCGATATCCATAGATATGCATGACAGGAGGTAACAGAATGAAGAAATTTATCATAGTCTTATTGACGGTATTACTTGTTTTCTCTCTGACATCCTGCAAGGACAATGGAGATGAACTCGTCGCTACTTACGAGGAATTCAGCAGATACTACACGCTCACCATTAGGCTGAGAAACTATCTGGGTTTTTCTGACGAAGAGATTAAAAATATAGACGCCTTTAATGTCGAGCGGATTGTTTCGTATTATTATAACAGCGACATCGACGTCACGAGCGTTACTAATGCTGTAGGTAAAGTAAAGGAAACTGAAGAGGGAAACAAGACGACGACGGAGTGGAAGGATGTCGTCATCGATTACATGTACACTGAAGGTTCCGACACTGAAAAGAAAGGAACACTCACAATCAGCGGTACATATGTCTATGAATCTGATACAAGTCGTGCTCAGTCGACATATAGCGTCAATTCGTTCAATTTCACAATCAACAATACATCCTTTACCCTCAACTACAGGACGGATGAAGGCCGCTTTACCACGGCTAATGTAAACGGCAAGGATGTCAACCTCAGACTTCTCAATGCAGGAGTATGATTAAGACGGTTTTGTCATAAGAAAAGGGACAGAGCATTAAAGCCTGTCCCTTTCATATTCATTACTGGTTTCTCTGATAATCCTCCGTCAGTCTCATCTGAAACCGTTTATGGCATTTGCTTCTGACTTCAGCCATGAAAATCCGGGTGCAGGGGATTCAGTACATGAGGCGTGGAGTGAGAAACGTGCGGACTAAGCGCAACTGAGAGAAGAAGAGCCCAGAGAGCCGGGCTCTTCTCTTCTTAAAGCGCAGTGCCGAAGAGCACCTTCTCGAAGAGATCCTTCGTCTTTTCCTCTCCGACGTTCTTCTTGAAGACGTCTGTCGAGGGACCGCCGTGCGAGATGAGGCCGTCAACGTAAGCCTTCGTCTTTGTCTTCTTGAGTTTTCTCTCTTCTGTCTTTGAAGCGGGAGATTCGATATAAGTCTTCAGGAACTCCTCTGCAAGAGACGGAATGAGAGCATTCTTCCTGTCCTTCTTGTAGATGCTTTCCTTCAGTCTTATGTCATCATACCAGTGCTTACCGGGATCATGGTCCGGTATAGAGGAGTATTTTTCTTTCAGAGCATCGAGCGGTGAGGCATCATATACACCTGCAACCGTGTCATACATCTCGAGATAGAGTGTCATGTTCCCCATTGCATTGATAAGATCGTACGAGAAGAGGGGCCTGTCCTCCTCATCGGGAACGATGATGAGGGTTTCCATCTTCATGAGGCCGAAGAAGCCCTTTGCGTTCATAACAGAGACGTGTCCCAGTCCCTCGGCGTGGAATGCACTGATTGTGAACTTCATTCCGCTGACCTTCATTTCTGAGTATTCTCCGGCGTCCAATGCTGTGAGAGCATGTCTGTTTCTTATTATGGCTACGAGATTATCTGTCATACATTTTCCTCCCCGTGAAGTCTGAGGCTCTCGAATCCTGCCTTATGAAGCTCTACCGCTCCGATGAGGAGCGTGAGCTGACCGAGTGTGTTGACGCCTTCCGCTATCCAGTTCATGCTTGCCTTCGCGAAGTCACGCGAGGAGAGGTAGCCCATGCATAGCGAGAGGAAGAACGAGACGATGAAGAGCACGACGAGACTCTTCTTCCTGACCTTCACTGCCATCACTGAGAGCCCGGCATCCATGAAGCCCAGGCCGAGTATCATGAGGGTGACGAATACGAACGTTCCCTTGAAGACGGCGGGAGCGGCAGTCTTCTCTGCCTTTCCCCCGAGAACAAGGAGAAGAGATGCGAGAATGACAACGAGTGCCGTTATTATGATATATGTCTTCGTATGGCTCTTAGCCTTTCTTCCGGGATCCTCGGTCTGCCTGTGAAGAAGGAGGGCGAGAACTCCCAGTCCGGCGAGCATGAACCCAAGCGACTGCATCGGGAAGAATACATTATTAAGCGACTCGAAATCGCAGACACCGAGAGCGTAGAGTATCTTGTACGTCGCCTTCAGAAAACCTGCGCATATTACGTCAATCGTTCCTGCCGCGAAGAGTGCGAATGAGCCCTTGCTCATCTTGTTGTACATGTCGCGGATCAGCATTACCGATGCAAATGCGAAAAGCAGTACGGGAATGTAATCCATGAGTGACATGCCTACCGAGAATTCCTTCATTTGGTCCCTCCTCTGTTTTTATTTCTTGTTCAGATGATATATCGGCAGGAACGGTATGATGATCGGCGTCCTGTCCGCATATTCCTTGTATTCCCTGTTGTCTCCGTAGCGCTTCATCTGTCTCTTCTCGAGTCTCTGTGCACCGTTGAACATGATGTAGACGATGGCGATGTAAGCCACGACGGCGGTTATCCACTGACCGGGGGTCGAGTATGTCGAGATACCCGAGACGAAGACACCTGTCCAGAATGTGATTTCACCGAAGTAGTTGGGGCATCTCACCATTCTGTAGAGGCCTTCCTTCGCGACCATCTCGGGTCTCTTCTTCTTCTGTGCGGACTTCTGTTTGTCTGCAGTCGACTCCAGGATGATTCCGGCTACGGACACTGCCATTCCTATAAGCGGAAGGACGATGTCCTCCGAGCCGTTCACGATGCGGAAGAGCATCGGGCTCGTCTGCGCGACATAGAGTGCGGAGACGAAGATCCAGATGAATGCGAGAACGAAGACGGGCATCTTCTTCTCGCTGTTCTTTCCGAGTGTGTCCTTCGCGACCTCCGTCTTCTTGAATGATGCGTTCTTTAGTTCCCTCATGAGGAGGAATCCCGAGAGGCGCGCACCGTAGAGGATGAAGAGTGCGAGCTGGAGGAGCACGATGAGAAGGGGAGTCGCCGTCGGGTTCACGAAATACATGACTGCAACGGCAATACCGCCTCCGGCTATGGCAAAGCCGTAGCCGATCGAGAGGAAATAAACGAACTTGTAGAAGCCGACACTGCACATAAGTGCGCATACGGCATACAGTATTCCTAAGAGTTTCCAGGGCATATCACTTCTTCTCCTTTCCGAAGTAGGACTGGATGTAAGCCTTGAAGCTGTGTTCTCCTGTCTTCGTGTCACCTACGAGGTCGTGGCTGAGCGTCCACTTCGAGAAGAGGATTATGTCATGCTTTCCGGCCTTCTTGATCTTCGGAAGGTTTGCAAGGATTCCGAAGAGCCAGATCGGAGCCCACTTGATCTTAACGGGTTTTCCTGCTGCGTCGAAGCAGAGCTTTGCCATCTCCTCGTAGGAGTAGGTTTCCTTTCCGCCGACGTTGTAGCTCTTGTTCGTGTCGTTCATGTGCTCGACGATGAATGCTGCGAAATCGGGGCAGTCGACGACATTGGCCTTCACACCGCCGTATCCCTTCAACAGCTGCATCTCTCCCTTTTCTACATAGGGCTTGAATACCTTCGCTATATCATAGAAGTATCCTGTCGGGCGGTAGATGACCCAGTCCATCTTCTCCTTTTTGATCTCCTGTTCGACCATGTATTTGGCATGGAGCATGGGAACCTTCTCGGCACCCGGCTCGTCGCACGAGATGACGGAGATGTAATTGAACTTCTTCACTCCGGCCTTCTTTGCCTCAGCGTAGAGGTTCATGTTTCCCCTGTAGTCGATGTCATAGGAAGTGAACTTTGTCGATGCGCCTGTGAGTCCCATTGTCGTAATGACGATGTCGGCGCCGTCGCAGAGTCCCCTGAGGGTCTCGGGATTCGTCGCGTCAATCGAGACGAACTTATATTTACCTTCCGTTCCCTCTATCTTCCTTTCCTTGAGGTCTGCTGCCGTAACCTCATGTCCTTTCTCTATGAGGGCCTTGAGAATCTCTCCGCCCAGATTGCCGAATGCTCCTGCAAGTA
>CAZKIT010000064.1:0-8816 GCA_964552905.1 uncultured Spirochaetaceae bacterium | reverse complement strand
GAGAACTTCTTCTCGGAATATAAGGGAGCATTCACCGAACAGTATGTGGCACAGGAACTGATTGCTTCAAATCTGAAGCCCTGCTATTACTCAAAGGAAAACTCAACGCTTGAAATTGACTTCATAGTACAGAAGGAAGAACTCTATCCGATAGAGGTGAAAGCGGAAGAAAACGTGAAGGCCAAAAGCCTCAGGACAGTCCACGACAGCAACAGCAGAGTAAAAGCCTGTAGATTTTCCATGCTGCCGTATAAGGAACAGGACTGGCTGACAAATGTTCCACTCTATGCAGTCTCCGAATGGATCAGTACGGCTGAATGATTTTCTTCTTTTACTGTACTTCAGTCCGGCCTTCCCGCTCTCTATAAGGAAGGCCTTTCCTTTTCACCTCCGTCACCCTTTTTCCCGTGAAATCCGCGACAGAGAGACTTCATGCCATGAGCCGTTTCCGGCTTCGCAGATTGCTCTCGGAGTCAGATTACCCCTGCAAAATGGATTTTTATACGGGAAAAACAAAATTATCCTGACAAAATCCCGAATTTTTCTGTCTTAAAAAATAAAGAACAAAATATTCGGAGGAAACTATGAAGAAAACGTTTATCACACTGTGCATTCTTCTCTCACTCATCGCCATTCTGACGGGAGTGTCATGCAAGGCGGAAAAGGAGAGCGCATCACTCAGGATTGAGATGCGGTCTTCACGACGCACCGTAAAGCCGGATGACGAGGCCATGGAGATTTACGGCTACAAGGTCATCACAATCTCTCCGGATGGGAAGGAGAGTGACCCGTACTACACCTATTATTCATATATAAATCTCGACGGACTCAGCGTAGGCAAATGGAAGATAAAGGTCTACGGTTTCAACAGTGCAAGAAAGGATCTCTCATACGGAGAGGGCGAGATATCACTGATTGCAGGAAAGAACACCATCGCAATCTCCCTTGACGAGCTCATCGGAAACGGAGACCTGAAGCTCACGCTCAAATGGGATGAGAACGTAATCAAGAACGTCAAAACTGTACATACTGTGTTTAAATCCCAATCGGGTAACGAGATAGTTCTGTCCCCATCGACACCGTCCGACGGAGAGTGCACAATCTACCACACTAATCTGGCTGCCGGCTCCTACACTCTGCAGGCAGAACTCATAGATTCAGACGGCAACAAGCTGCACGGCCTTGCCACTGCCATCCGCATTACAAACGAGACGTTGACAGAGGAAACGCTTGAGTTCGTGTCTTCCTCGGAGGAGACGGAAAGCGGAGCTGAAATCACGATATCCGACAAGACCTCTACTCCCGTCGAAGTTTCGATTGTGGGAGTGGAATCCCTCATCGAGGCGGACAAGGTCTTCACTGCAGCAATCTCGGTTCCGTCAGGTTCCTCAGTGAAGGAGAAGGATCTCAACACGGTCTGGTATCTTGACGGGATAGAAGTAGGAAACGGTAACAGCTATACATTCAAGGCAGGTGTAAGCGAAGGCAGTCACAGAATCGACGTCGTGACGAGCACCGGGGAAGAGGGTTCTCTGGGTTCTCAGAGTTTCTCATTCAGGGCCGCGGCATCGACAAAGGAGGGGGACCTCTACCAGAAGATTACACTCTCGCCTTCATCAAAGAGCGAACTTGTACTCGGAGGGGACACCGTCATGCACTTCCTTCCGAACAACTATCTTCTCATGGCAAACAACAAGATGAACATCATGCAGATGGTAAAGCTGACGGCTTCGTCCTACACCATCGAGGCATCATACAGTTACAACGAAATCGGCATCGGGGAATATGACGTTGCGGACTTTGCAACGACAGGCAATCAGAACGAAAGTTACTACTCGGTAATCGTTCTCTGCAACAGTGCCTCCACCTGCAAGGCTGTCCACCTCATGGTCTCCACAACCCAGATTACATTCAACGACGAGGAGACTTCATTCGACTCCTCAGGCGGAGTGAACAAGGCATGCCGTTTCGTAAAGATCATCGAAGGCGACGGAGTGTTCATTGCCCAGATCGAGAACATCGGGAAGACAAGAATGGGATACATCGCATTCAACTTCCGCCCGAACAGCGGCAACATGATCAATCGGGACGGAAGATACATCAATTCACCGACTCTGGAATTCGGTTACTCGGGCTTCAAGGATATGGCAAGCCTGCCGTCGACCGGCCGCTTCATCTCCATTTCGGGACAAAGGGGAAAGGTCGGTGAAGCCCACTACAACGACAGCTATGACTATGCCGGATTCTCGGAGTACTTCATGTGGGAAAGCTGGGAAGACTATATCAAATACTATAACGACAACAAGACGAAGGATGAGTTCAGGGACGGTATAAGCTGCGGATTCCTCGACTCCACGGGAACATATGCCTTCATCCTCTCATCAGAGAAGATCGTCTACTACAGGAAGGCTGCATCATCAGCCGACGGCTATGAAGAATATCTTGAAGAGGCCATCTCCGATGAAAGCGTGGGCACAATAGAAATGTGCATCGACACGAAGTACGGCTACAAGATTGATAACAGCAGCAGGAAACTCATCACTCTCACGCCGACCCTCAACGAAGAGAGCGTCTACACACTCGTGGAAGGCAACAGCATCGCCCTCGACAGCGACACATACAACTCCATCGAGATTTCAAGAGACGGAAAATGGCTTGCAATCTTCAATTCGACAGACTGCTCGCAGATTGTCATAGTCAAGGCTTCAAGATAGGGACCGGTTGAACCGGTCCCCTGGTAAAAGCCACTTACAAAGTGTTTAATTCCATGCTGCAGGAGAAATTGTCACTATATTGCGCCATTCCCTCCCCTTTCTGCAGCATGGTTAGTCAGTCTCACTGACTAATTGTTGAACGGGTTCTCGCCACAGTACGGAAGGCTCTTCGGCTGATTATATGCAATGTCCTTTATTCCGAAGTACTTCAGAACCTCATAGATGTACTTCCCGCAGTGGGAGAATGCGACTGCACCGTGGTGCGGATAACGTTTCTCGATGAGCACATGGCGGTAGAAACGACCCATCTCGGGAATCGCGAATATTCCGATTCCGCCGAATGAGCGCGTCCGCACGGGAAGCACTTCGCCTTCTGCAACATAGCTTCTGAGAGTTCCCTCACTGTCGCACTGGAGACGGTAGAACGTGATGTTACCGGGGGCGATGTCACCCTCGAGAGTACCGCGGGTGAAGTCGGGCTTTCCGCCGTTCTCGAGCAGTCTGTTCTGGATAAGCTGGTACTTCACGGCCCTGTCAGAGCACATCTTGCAGGATGGAGTGTTACCGCAGTGGAAGCCCATGAACGTGTCGGTGAGGGAATAGCTGAACTTACCTGCAATATCCTCATCATAGATGTACTTCGGAACGGAGTTGTTGATGTCGAGAAGCGTCACGGCATCCTCCGTCACGCACGAGCCGATGTACTCGGAGAGTACTCCGTAGATGTCGACTTCACATCCTACCGGAATACCGCGCGATGCAAGGCGGGAGTTGACGTAGCACGGCTCGAAGCCGAACTCGGAGGGGAATGCCGGCCAGCACTTGTCTGCGAACGCGACATACTTCCTTGCACCTCTGTGGTTCTCCGCCCAGTCAAGAAGCGTAAGCTCGAACTGCGCCATTCTCTCCAGAAGGTCGGGGTAGTTGTTACCCTTCTCTCCGAGTTCTGCGGCCATGTCCTTCACCACTTCTGCAATGCGTTTGTCGCCCTTGTGCTCCCTGTAGGAGACAAGAAGGTCGAGCTCTGAATTCTCCTCTACTTCGACACCGAGTTCATAGAGTCCCTTTATCGGAGCATTGCATGCGAAGAAGTCCTGGGGGCGCGGGCCGAATGTGATGATCTTGAGATTCTTCAGTCCTATGACTGTCCTTGCAACCGGAACGAAGTCCCTGATCATGGAGGCAATGTCTTCAGCTGTTCCGACAGGATATGAGGGAATATAAGCCCTGAGGTGTCTCATCCCCAGATTATACGAGCAGTTCAGCATGCCGCAGTATGCGTCTCCCCTTCCGTTTATCATGTCACCGTCGCCCTCTGCAGCCGCAGCATACATGACAGGGCCGTCGAACTTCTGGCAGATCAGTGTTTCAGGCGTCTCGGGACCGAAGTTTCCGAGGAAGACGACAAGTGCGTTGCAGCCCTCTTTTCTTACGTCATCGAGTGCCCTGTCGACATCCTTCTCGTTCTCGACAGTTACAGGGCAGTTGTAGAGCCCTTCGCCGTAGACCTCTGCGATTCTGTTTCTTCTCTCGGTGGAGAGAGCAATCGGAAAGCAGTCACGCGAGACTGCGATTATACCTAACTTTACTTCCGGAATGTTTTTCATTTTTTTCCTCTTATTTCCATAATTCAGATACGTCAATATTGATACCTTCAAGTGCAACTGCGGCACCCGAGTGCGCCTCACTGCTTTCGCTGTGGGCAAGAAGCCACTTGTTGGCTGCCCGGAGAAGGGAATCCTCATGATTCTTCACTTCAATGGGGGGTTTATCGAGATTGGTTCCCTTCGGAAGAACTACACATACCCTGAAGCCCTTTCCCTTCGCTGAAGAACAGGGAGCATAGTGCAGCGTCGTCGCATAGACTTCGACAAGTGTTCCCTCCGGGCAGAGAAAAGCCTTCACTTTCGCAGTATCGAGGACACCGTTCACGATGTCGCTTCTTTTCGCAAGAAGAAGAATGAAGTCCTCCGTCCCGACGTTGAATTCACTGTCGCGATGGTATTCAAGGGCATTCAGACGTGTGTTGCAGCCGTTGCACCAGCCGATCTGTACAGGCATGCCGCCGTAAGCCCTGTTACGGAAATCCTCCGCTACCCTGAGAGCCATGAGGTTTCCGTCCTCTGGAACATACTCCGTTCCCGAGGCACTCTGAGGCGTCTTCGCTCTCAATACCGAGAGAAGCTCGGAACAGTCATAACCTTCCACAACCTCGCCGTACTCTCTGAAAAGAGGATCTGTAACCCTGTATAATTCCATATCTTATTCTCCTTTTACCTGAAGTGACGGAAAGACGCTCTTCAAGGCAGGATAAAGAAGCCTGAATGAAGAATATCTTTCACTGTATCTTCTGACAAGTTCCCTGTCGGGAACGATTCTTTCCTTTATATGTACTATGTTCTGTGCGGCATCCCTCACACTCTCGTATTCCCCGCATCCTACCATGCTCAGCATCGCTCCTCCCATTCCGGGTCCTTCGACGGAGGAAGGGATGTCCAGTTCGATATCGAGAACACAGGAAAGAATCCTGAGCCACAGCGCACTCTTCGAGCCTCCGCCGCAGACTGTGCTTCTCTTTATCTCAATTCCCGTCGAGCGTGCTATCTCAAAGGAATCACGAAGCGCAAAGGCAACGCCTTCAAGTACCGCCTGGACCATATCGGACCGTGTTGTATCCATACTCATACCGATGAATGCGGAGCGTGCACGGGTATCATTGAGAGGACTTCTCTCACCCATCAGATAGGGGAGGAAGAATGTGCCGTTGCGGCCGAGTTTATCGTCTGTGATGTTCTTCTGCAGTTCCCTGTAGTCGCTGCTGCCGAGTATATCTTCACAGAACCATCTGTTGCATGATGCAGCGCTCAGCATGCATGCCATGAGGTGCCAGCCTCCGTCTGCATGACAGAATGAATGAAGCGAGTTCCTGCCGTCGACATGGAAGGAAGCGGAAGATATGAAGATTGTTCCGCTCGTTCCGAGGGATATATTGCACCTGCCGTCGCCGACTGTTCCGGTGCCCACTGCAGCGGCTGCATTGTCTCCCGCGCCTGCGACAACCCTGACGCCATCCGGCAGCCCGAGCTCTGTCGCAATCTCCTTTCTGAGCGTTCCTATGACTTCATAGCTCTCATGAAGCGACGGAAGCTGATCCTCTTCTATCCCGCAGATGGAGAGCATCTCGCTGCTCCACTTCCTGTTCTTCACGTCAAGGAGAAGCATACCCGAAGCGTCGGAGTAATCTGTTGCATGAACACCGGTGAGGATGAAGTTGATGTAATCCTTCGGAAGCATTATCTTCCGGATCCTGTCATAGTTCTCCCTCTCGTTGTTCCTCATCCACAGAATCTTGGGAGCAGTGAAGCCTGCGAATGCGATGTTCGCGGTATAATCGGAAAGCTTTTCCTTACCGATGACAAAGTTGAGGTACTCTGTCTCCTTCTCCGTCCTGCCGTCATTCCAGAGGATTGCCGGCCTGATTACCTCATCGCTTTCATCAAGGACGACAAGCCCGTGCATCTGGCCTCCCGCTCCGATTCCCCTCACAAGACTTCTGTCAATGCCTTCGAGAAGTTCCTTCATGCCCGAAAAAACTGCATCCTTCCAGTCTTCCGGACTCTGTTCACTCCATCCCGGATGCGGGAATGAGAGCGGGTACTCCCTTACTGCAGACTTTACTATTGTTCCTTTCTCATCCATGAGGATGAGCTTGACGGACGATGTTCCAAGGTCGATGCCGATATATAACATATTTTCCTCTTTTGAGCAGACAGTCGGAATATAACTCCTGTTTTTCCGTCTGAGTATAATACAGATGAAGCACAGTCTGCACCTGTCAGAATTATCTTTACAATGACAGTTTCAATTCCTTCGTCTCATCTGCTTCTCATATACGAGAAAAGATACTGCTGACTGAGTGCCTCGTAGGGATGAAAGTAGCTCTTGTCCTTTCCCGGATAATAGGTCTCGAGGCACTTACGCATCCAGGTGTCTATCGGAAAGCCCTCTCTTCTTCCGTAGCCGAAGATGAGGATGCAGGATGCAACCTTGACACCGATTCCCTTCACAGTCATAAGCTTCTCCATGGCAGAATCGAAGTCTAGTGTTTTAACCTCTTCAAAGATATCTCTGTGCTCGAGTGCGCTGAGAATGAACGGAGCGCGGAAGCCCACTCCGAGGGACCTCAGATCCTCCTCGGTGACGCCGTCGAAATCCTCGGGGCGCGGGAATGTGTAAAAGCCCTTCCCGACTTCATGCCCGTACCTTTCCGAGAGCCTGTTGTATAGCCCTGTTATTCTCTTGATGTTGTTGTTCTGGGAGAGTATGAAAGATATGGCACACGTCCATTCGTCCTGCTTCAGAATCCTCAGGAGTCCCACATCCTCCACAGCCTTCTTCAGGATATCATCCTTACGGGCAATCTCCTCTCTTGCCTTCACGTAATCATAGTCAAGATCGAAATAGGTATGAAGGAATGGCTCGGATTCCGCTTCGCTTATATCCCTGATTCTGTAGACCCTGCCGTTGAGTGCCGCAGCAAAGACACCGTCCCCCTCCTCCCGCCATGAGAAGGTCTGGCCGCCGAAAAGTATTTCCCTGAGGTTCTCTGTCATGACTCAATTATATCTCAGACGAACTGTTACCGCAAAGTGGTCCGAAAATCCGTTACCTGTCGTTTTCTCGTATTTGAGAGGAGTACCCGAACTTGTCTTCGAAAGCGCTCCCGACACTATGCTGAAACCCTCATACTCAATCCCCTTCCCGTCGAAGAAAGAAGAGGAGAGAAGAGCGTTGTCATATGTGTACCACTTCCCGTCATAGTAGTATGAACCGTCGAGAGAGCATCCCGCATAATCAAGATACGGAGAGAAGAGAGTTCCTCCATTGGCGAGAGATCCGTCTCCCGTAAGAGGAAGAGCGAGGCCGGCTTTTCTTTTCTCGTCGCCCATTTCACCGCCTGTCAGACAGTCGGTATTGAAGTCCCCGATTACGATGACGCACTCCCCGTCCCTTCTCTCGGTAAGTGTGCGGATGAGAGAAAGCTCCTCGATACGGGACACCGGATCATTGAGCTGGCTCTTGAGATGTACACCGAAGATAGTGACCATCTCTCCGCCGACAATGAACTTCAGTTCGAGTATTGCACGCGAGGACTGTGTCGAATGAAATGCATACGACGAAGGCTTTATCTTCGACAGAAAGCCGACGGAAAGCTCACCGTCGTTCTTCTGCGCCAGGCCGTAGTATCTGAATCCGGCCCCTTTGAGAGCAGCATCCAGAAGATCCAGGAGAACATCCTCGCTCTCGATTTCCTCAAGGATGATAACGTCACTCTCCTTCATCACGGACGCCATATAGAGCGCAGTATTCTCAACTCTCTTCACATACTTCTCCCTCGTATAGCCGGAAGAAGACAGAAACTCGTTATATTCGCTCCCGTTTCCCACCCCGTCAAAGAAGCAGTAGGCATTCCAGCTCGTAACAGTGAATCCGCCGTTTCCCGTTTCGGGCGAACACGAAACAAGCAGCAAAAGAAAAAGGAAAAACAATGCTCTCATACTATAAAAGCACTGTTTTTCCCTGTTCTGTCAAAGAAATCGTATTCCGATCAGAATTCTGTCCTGTTTCTGATGATCTTGCCCACGATTCCGTACTCTACGGCCTCTTCAGAAGTCAGCCAGTGGTCACGTTCCGTGTCGGAAGAGACATCTTCGATGCTCTTTCCCGTTGCAGAAGCGATGACGCCGTCGAGCTTCTTTCTCAGTGCTTCAATCTTTCCTGCGTAGATATCAAGATCGATGGCGGTTCCCTTCAACTGGGAAAGCGGCTGATGGATGAGGTATGTCGAATTCTCGAATGCATAACGCCTGTCCTTATCAACCGCAAGATAGATGAGAGCGGCAGCCGATGCCACAAGACCCATTCCGACAACACGGACAGGAGATGTGACGAAACGGATGGTGTCGTAGATGGCAAAGCCGGAGTCGACATCACCGCCGGGTGAGTTTATGTATACAGTGATGGGGTCACTGCCTTCGCTGTCGAGGACAAGCATCCTCACGGCGAAGTCGTTGGCCGTATCTTTATTGATTTCTCCGCTGA
>CAZKIT010000063.1:0-8887 GCA_964552905.1 uncultured Spirochaetaceae bacterium | reverse complement strand
GCAAAGGTCAAATACACCGAAGGTATGAAGATAACCGGTGTCTGGAAGAAGATCTACACAGTCACATACCTCTCTAACGGCGGAAGCGGAACTGTTGAAGCCGATACATTCAAGGAAGGCGAAGGCGTTACAATCAAGGACGGAACGGGACTGACACACGAGTCGCTTTCATTCTCCGGCTGGAACACTCAGGCTGACGGCGAGGGAAAGGCATACAGTGTCGGAGACAAATACAATGAGAATAAGGACATTACTCTCTATGCTGTGTGGTCATCGATGGTTACTGTAACATACAGATCGGAGGGATTCGATGACTATACAGCAGTAAGAGTGCCTTCAGAAGCGGCTTCATGGGATGGAACTCTTCCTACAGGAACGAAATGGTCCAAAGCAGGTTATCTTCTTGCCGGCTGGTATTCCGAAGCTGACGGAAAAGGCACTTACTACACTCCATCTTCCGCAGTAGCGAACGGAGATGTTCTCTATGCTCACTGGGTTGACGAGAATCTAATCTTCTCACGTCCGGTTTCGACGGAAGGATTTTATGTAACGTATGACAGTAAAAAGAGAGCTTCAGTAGAAAGTGTGGTCATTCCTTCTGTCTTCTGTGGTATAAGTGTTACTGCTATAGAAAGCTCTGCTTTCAGCGGTGCTTCTTTGCTCAGCTCTGTAACGCTTCCTTCTTCAATAACCCAAATCGACAGTAATGCATTCAAAGGATGCGTGAAACTGACACAGATAGAACTGCCCGAGTCTCTTACTTCGATAGGCACATGTGCTTTCTCCGGTTGTACGAGTCTCAGGTATATCACCATTCCGAAGAACGTCACTTCGATAAGTGGTGATGCTTTCAACAACTGTACGAATCTGAAGAACATCAACCTGGAAATTGAAAGCAGTGATGCAAAGAAAGCAGGACTTGACACAAGTTCGACATGGGGAGCGGACAATGCCACAGTCGCCTGGGGTGTTAAGTCTTACAAGGTCGGTGATACCGGTCCTGCAGGCGGAATCATCATCTATGTCGCTGCTGACATTCAGACATCCACATACGGAACAGAAACGCTGAACTGGAAATATCTTGAGGTTGCACCGTCAGATGCTTCTTCCGGAGAAACCACCAATGGCAGATATACGTGGTGTGCAGATACTACCTATGTCGCATTGGGAACAGGAGCGAAAATCGGAGACGGATGGATCAATATGCAGAAGCTCAAGGGAAATATAAACAGTTACCCCGCAGTAAAGGCATGTGCTGATTACTATACCGAGGTTGAAGGTGTCAAGTATGATGACTGGTTCCTTCCGAGCATGATGGAATTGGAGGAAATGAAAAAGAATAAAACCGTTGTACCCAGTCCTGCTGACGATGCATATTGGTCAAGCTCTCAGGGCGATAGCACCTACTGTTTGGTTTTGTATTATGTGAATTTCAATGAACACATTACGACCGGAGGCAGTAACTCAGCTGGCTTTGAATATGTGCGTCCTGTCAGGGCTTTCATGTAAAGCGCCGGATAAACCCTCAGCTCTCCGCTCCGGCGGAGGGCTTTTCTTTCGGTCTTGTTTCCGCTGCTCCTCTTTCTTCTGATATCTCCCTCTTCCCGGCTGGACCGGGAGCGCTTCGAGGAAGGATGCAATATGATGAAAATAGGGGATGTGATTACCAAAATGTGTGATATACTACACTGAGAGAAAAAAGAGAAAGAAAGGGGAAGAGCATGGCAGAGAGTGCGTACATCGCAAGAAATGAAATCCACGGTTACTGCATACTCCGGGTCGAACTGGATGAAGGCGGCAGGCCCGCCGACATCGTATGTACAAAGGCCAACGAGGAACTGGCTGAGATTGAAGGCATACCGCTGGAGGGCCTTGTAGGTCACCGTTTCTCCGAAATCTTTCCGCTCGGGGACGGCAGATGGCTCGACTTCTGCTACGAAGCCGCATACAGGGGAAGAATACTCTCCGCCGACAACATCTCGCAAGCCAAAGGAAAGTACCTGCATGCGGAAGTCTATCCCACGGACTGCGTGGGAGTCTGCGCCTGCATCATCCATGACATAAAGGAAACCATCGAGACGAGACAGAGGGAGAAGGAAGAACTCGAAGCGCTCGTGAAGGCCTATGAAGAGGAGAAGGAGCGGAGTGCACGGATCCACCAGTACACCAGGGCGATGGGTATCGTCTATCCTCTCATCATCAGCATCGACTATACCGGTAACTGTTATTCCATGGTCGAGTACGACAACTTCCACAACAAGAGTTCGCCGTATTCGGGAACGGTGGAGGAGCTCGTGAGTATCGGGGCCAGTACGATTCCCGATGCCGCCGCGGCCGAAGCGTTCGTTTCCGTTTTCAGCCGTGAGAATGCGGTGAAAGCATTCCGCTCGGGGAAGAAGGAGCTGAGCCTGAGACACCCGCAGAAGAGTGATGACGGTACGGTTCACTATATGGACACCCGTATAATCTGCACCGAGTGCTCGGCGGAGAAGATCATGGGAATCTGCGTGGCGAAGTGCATTGACGAGGAAGAGGAGCGCGACAGGGCCATGCAGAAGGCCCGGGAGCATGCCGAGGTCATAAATGCACTTGCCACAATCTATACGACAATCATGGAGGCGGACCTCGTGACTCACAGTTACAGGGTCATCCAGACGGATTCCCCCATAACGAACGTGATGGGAGGAAAGGAAGAAGGCGACTTCGACGCCGTCATGGAGGATGTACTCGATTACTTCATGCATCCGGACGACAGGGAGAAGATGCGTGAATTCGTCCGCCTCTCCACGGTCGCGGACCGCATGGGCGATGAGAATTCGCTCACGACCGAATACAGGGCACCCTACGGCAGGTGGTTCGAAAGCCGCTTCATTGCAAAGAAACGTGACGAGAAGGGAAGAGTCATATCTGCCATCTACTGTGCAAGGGATGTCACGCCCGAGAAGCTGAAGGAACTCAATTACCGTGAGCAGCTCGAGGAGCAGCTCATGATATCGAACACGCTTGCCCGCTCCTTCCGGAATGTCTATTTGGTGAATCTTGAAAAGGAGACTGCGAAGATCCTGAAGCTGGAAGCCGGCTATGACCGGATCAGCAGGAAGGACGACGGAACGGAGTTCTCGTTCCGCGCTCTCCTTGCTGACTGGCTGGAGAACATAGTTGCGCCGGAGGACAGGGAGGAGACAGGGAAGGTCTTTGATGTGGAGAACGTGAGAAGACTGCTCTCCTCCCGCAGCGAGTTCACCGGGAACTACCGCAGTATTGCCGGAGGAGAGACTCACTACTTCCAGTATAACATGAGCCGGGCCGATGAAAGCGGAACGAAGGTGATTCTCGGCTTCCAGAGTATCGATGACATCATCCTCGCACAGATCGAGGAGGAGAGAAAGCGGAGCGAGACGGAGCGTCTCTTCCGCGAGAAGCTCCAGGCTGCCGCTGACGAGGCGGAGAGAGCCAACAGAACCAAGACGGAGTTCCTTCTCAGAATGAGCCATGATATCCGTACACCGCTCAACGGCATAAGGGGAATGCTCGACATCGCGGACCACTATGACGGAGATGACGTAAAGCAGCGCGAATGCAGACAGAAGATACGAGAGTCCTCGAACATCCTGATGGAGCTTATAAACGAAGTCCTCGACATGAGCAAGCTCGAGTCCGGGGAGGTTGTGCTGGAACGCATTCCGTTCAACCTGGAGCACATTTCAGGCGAGATCTTCACCGTTATCGACAAGCTCGCCCAGGAGATGGACATCACGGTCACCGAAGGCTGCTCTCTTCCTCATCTGAGGTTCATCGGAAGTCCCGTCCATTACAAGAGGATACTTCTGAACATCCTCGGAAACGCAGTGAAGTACAACCGCCCGCACGGCTCCGTCGATGTGTCATGCCGCGAGCGCTCGTTCGACGGCCGCACCGCTGTGGTCGAAACCGTCATCCGTGATACCGGTATCGGGATGAGCAGGAGCTTCTTGGAGCATCTCTTCGAACCGTTCCAGCAGGAGAATGCAGGGGTGAGAACAAAGTACGGCGGCACTGGACTCGGGCTCTCGATTTCAAAGAGCCTTGCCGACAAGATGGGCGGCACCATAGAGTGCGAGAGCGTGAAGGGCGAAGGTACCGTCTTCACTGTCTGCATCCCCTTCGAAGTAGATTTCTCCTCTCCGTCAGAGGTTGAGGAAAAAGAGGAGGAGAATGCATCCATCAGCGGCGAGAAGATAATACTTGCCGAGGACAATGACCTGAATATCGAGATAGCCGAGTTCATGCTGAGTGAAGCCGGCGCCGGAATAATCGTCGCCCATAACGGAGAGGAGGCTGTGAAGGCATTCGAGAACTCCAGGCCTTATGAGATATCAGCGGTTCTCATGGATCTCATGATGCCCGTGATGGACGGCTACGAGGCAACACGCCGTATCCGGAGCATGAAGCGAGCGGACGCGGGAAAGGTCCCCATCATAGCCATGACAGCCAATGCCTTTGTCGAAGACAGAATCGCGACGAAGAAGGCCGGAATGAATGCACACATCTCGAAGCCCCTCAATGCCCGTAACATGATCAGAGTCATCTCGGAAGAGGTGAAGGCCGCACGTGAGGGAAAAAACGGAAAGGATGAAGGGTAGTCATCAGAGAGAAGACTCCTCTGCTGAACCGGTCAGAAGATAATGTTCCTCTTCAGGCGGAAAGCGGAGAGAGTGCTTTGCTTTTTCGCCTCATAGTCCATTTTCTGACTCTCCTGTACGGCTCAGTGCTTCATGTCTCTCCTGATGCAGAATCCGGTTCCGGCGGATGAAGAAGAGTGAAGTGAAAAGCCCGTAACGGACAGCAGACTGCCCGTCCGGTTGTTACTCCCGCAATCACATTGCTGGCGGGGTATCCTCTGATGATGTGTCTTCTCCATCCGGTACAGGAAAAAGTCAGATATCATTTCGAAGTTGACCGCTCCGTAAACCTCATAATACACTGAACTGAGTTGTATAAACTTCCACATTGAATACGGAGGGGTTGAGATGTTGAAAGTAGTTCATCGTAAAGTCTCGGGATTCGTTTTCGTCATAATAGTCCTTACTCTGGCCCTGTTATCTTCATGCAGTCTGGATTTTCTTGTTTCGCCGTCTGAAGATACCGATACGGGAACTCTCGGAGCGATTACTGGCCGCGTGCTTTTCTCCAACAGCAGCGACCATTCGGACATTTTCGTCTGCCTCGAGAAGACCGACGGCTTCAGGGCCCTCTCTCCGGAGAGGTCTCTTGCCGCGACCACCAGTACGGATCAGGAAGGATATTACTACTTCTATGATCTCGAAAGCGGTTTCTACACCCTTTACGCAACCCACAGTTCGAGTTCCGAACGCTCCGCAATGAAGAGGAATATCTATGTGGACGGTGAAGAGGTGGTAGTGGACAATCTCTATCTCACTGCCACGGCTGACATAAAGGGCAGAGTCACGATAGACGGCAGTGAAGAGGGCAACCTCGGAATCACGGTCTTCATTGCAGGAACTTCCTGTTCTGCCATAACAGATGACTCGGGGTACTTTACGATATCTGATGTACCGCTCGGAGAGTCATACATGATTGCCGTCATGAAAGGCCAGTACACGGCAGTTCTCTCATATTCAACGACGCTTGCCTCCACGGACGGAATGACAATCGACAGCTTTGACATCAGAAGTGAAGACCTCCAGAGTCTCGGCTCTCTTATATGGAAGGGCGCTTATCCAGCTGAACCTGATAATCCCGAGAAAAACTGGGCATACTACAATACAAGTGACGGATGCTCGTACATCTACAACGGAAGAAGCTGGGACCTTCTCGCAAGAGCAGGCAAGGATGCCGTTTCAATCACATGGCTCGGTTCTCTCGATACTCCTCCGGAGAATCCGGAAAAACTGAACGCCTACTTCAACACCGAGACAGGATGCTCCTACATATTCGACGGTTCGAACTGGACACTCCTTGCACAGGCGGGAGAAGACGGCGTTGACGGAATAGACGGTATTGACGGAAAGGACGGTGTTGATGGAAAGGACGGAGCATCCATCAGGTGGCTCGGCTCCTTCGATTCACATCCTATGAAACCGGAAGCCCTTGACGCCTACTACAACACGGGTGACGGATGCTCGTACATCTACAATGGAATAAGCTGGGATCTTTTTGCAAGAGCCGGCAAGAATGCCATTGTTTTATCGGAGAATTGAGGAAACGTCCTTGATGAACTCCAAATTGGGTTCTCTTCTGCAGATTTTGCTTTGACGTTGTAAGGTCAGGTCTTAGAATGGTCTTATGCGTGGAATTCACTATAAGAAAATAATCCTTATTGCAGTCATACCCTTTCTTCTTGTTTCCTGTGTCTCACTTGAGAAGAGAATAGCTGATGCCGAGATGACAATGGCACTTTCATACCGGGAAGGTGATACGAAGGACACATGGAACCTCAGGGAGAATGCTGATTTCGAAGTCGAGGTCTATGACGGCGTATGGTGGGTTCCCGCCGCGGCACTCGGCAAGTCACGCTACACGAATGAACAGATAGCGGCAGTCGTGGAGACGGCCCCCGAATTGAAGAAGGCGCTCATATCCAATCTCTATGAAGCGATACAGCTCTATCAGATAGGTGATTTCGCTTCTGATACCGACGGCGACAGTATGAATGTCAAAGTCTATGACTCTGTGTCCTCCTGCCGCTGGGAGAAACACTCTCCGGGATACTATGCGGTTCTTATTAACCGCGGTAACTGTTCGACAGATACAAACTGGCTCATATATCTTCTTTCGGATGACTATGAAGAATGGGGAACATTCCATTACCAGCGTGCGAACGGCGGGGGACACGTCATAAACTACTTCGTCCATGATGGATATTACTACTTCATCGACATGACCCATTACCGCAATGACTACAACGTCAGATCAAGAAGCGCAGTCGAAGACGGCAATTACAAAACTTACAGAAATACAGACTATGTTTCTGCGAACATCCACAAGGCGATATCACCGGAGGCATACGTCAAGTACTGCCAGAAGTCTTTCACAGAGCCTCCGGTTTTCTTCTATATGATTAAGGGGCAAGAGGTTCCGGATATTGCAAGCGACAAGTCGGGATCCAAGGTGCGGATGATTCTGGATTCGTCCGTCAAGGATGACACAAAGGTCCTGTATCTTGATACAAGGAAGATGTCCTACAGCTTCTCTCCCAACTACAGCGAGAGTGTGAACTGGGGGGAGAAGAGCAGACACAGCTTCGCTACGAAGACTGTATTCTGATGATTCTTCTGTTCTTTTCCGCTTCGGAATCGAACATGATGTCTGCCGTCATGAGAGATTCTGATATGCATATGATAACCGGTTTTTATCGTTTCTTCATGATACCCCTGTTTTCAATCTGTCATCTTTGAATGCAGTAACTCATTACACCTCCTATATATAACTGCCTTCGTCTGATTGAGACTCAAATGACAACTGACGTGCCCCTGAATCTGCTCTTAGCATTCTACCTGTAGGAAAAAAAGGAGCAATATATGGAAAAGGAAGAAAAAACGGAAAACGCAGATGTTGTGAGACTTGAGGAGAGAACGAGGGCGCTCGAAAAGTGCGACAGACGTCATTATGTGATGGAGATCATACTCTTCGTCGCATTCCTGATGCTGACGCTCTTCGTCGTCGCCTCGTGTGATATCAGAACACCGGAGAAGGTGGAGGAGAAGAGCTGGGTCTATACCGAGGTCGTGAAGATAGATGACCTGACGCTTGCCGTCAACGAGGACGGGGAGAGCGTCACGGCAACAGCCTTCAGCCGTGACTACACGGTGGAGAAGAACGATACGACGGACATCGTTCCTCTCAGCCTTACTCTCCGTATCACGGTGGAGGAGGGTAAGATAACAGTCATCCGTGACAGCGACGGAGCGGCTGTCGCTTATTTCGAATACAAGTAGTCCAGTCCTCCCGGAGAGTCCAGATGATGCTTCGTCTTCTCTCCGGGATTTTTCATGTCCGTATCCCTGTAAAATGACTCACCATTGTTTCTGCAATTCTTCTGTCCTTTTCCGAGTTGTGATCTTTTTCTCCGTCTTCCAGAAATCCGTACCATAAACAGAGTCGGTTCTTTTTGTTTTCGTTCAGCATGTATACTGTTATTGCTTCAAACCGAAGAAAAACACTTGCCTTTTCCCTTCTTTCAGTATGAAATTAGATTGTAGGTAAGTAAATATTCTTCAGAGAAAGGAGGTAATCCAATGGCTGGAATCAACAGGGAATACAAGGACAGGCTTTTCAAGTTCATCTTCGGTAACGAAGAGAACAAAGACTGGACAATCAGTCTTTACAATGCCCTCAGATGGCCTGATTCAAAACAGGCGGATGCCGACAGCATCAGATTCAACACTATTGAAGATGTGCTTTATATGGGCATGAAGAACGATGTCTCCTTTCTCGTAGGTGACTGCATCACGTTCTTCGAGCAGCAGGCCAAGTATAACCCGAACATGCCGATGAGATTCTTCATCTATGCGGCGATGGTGTACCAGAAATACATTCAGGACAAGAAGAACTCATTCAACATGTACAGCCCGACTCTGCAGAGGGCACCATCCCCGAGGTGTATCTGTTTCTATAACGGTAAGAGTGAGATTGAAGACTTCACGGTGCTGAAGCTCAGCGATGCCTTCGGCGGAAAGTCTGACATTGAAGTCAACGTTACACTTCTGAACATAAATTACGGAAGAAACAGGGACCTCCTCGACAGATGCAAGCCTTTGAAGGAGTATTCCTGGTTCACGACAACCGTGACTGAAAAGCAGAATGATGGGATGCCGCTTGAAGAGGCTGTAGATGCGGCACTTGATGAAATGCCTGATGACTTTCTCATAAAGAAGTTTCTGATTCT
>CAZKIT010000062.1:0-8928 GCA_964552905.1 uncultured Spirochaetaceae bacterium | reverse complement strand
TTTAGGGTCCTGCTAAAGCATCTGGCGACTGTGTCAGACAGCAGGATTCTTACCATTCACTTCATTGATGACGGTCACAGACTCAAAGCCGAAGGACTTGGCAAAATCCTCTCTCTTCTTGGTTGTCTTTGACATTCTCCATGTTCCTTGGATCTTGTTGGCAAAGAGGTGCGACATCGTGTTTTTGAAATCGTTCAGTGAAATGTCCCTTGTCATGTTCAGTGCATAAATCTCATCGAGAATGTCGAATCCGATTATAGCAGAGAGATGGTTCAGAAACAGCCAGGCTTCCTCTGTGTAGACATTCCGCATGTAAGATGTGGAGCACTCAAGTGTGTTGTCATACGTCTTGAAGAAGTCTTCAATTCCCTCTCTTCTCTTATAAAGGTTATAGGTCTGAGGACCGTTGAGATTCTTGTTGTTGGTCCTCAGCGTTATCGTCCCCATTGTATTCTCTGCGGGTATGCTGTCTTTGAACGATACAGGCTTCAGATTATTCAGCATTTCGTCACTGAGACGCCTTTTCTTTCCTTTCTTGATTCTGTCTTCCTCATCCTCTTTCAGCAAAGTGATGGTGTTGTTCTTCTTATCCATCCTGTCGGTAACATCCTTCATCTCTTCAGAGTAAAGGTCCATGTCCCTGAAGATGTGAATTGTATAGCCGTCCTTCTCGACTGCCTTGTGGAGTATCGGGCGAGAATCATAGAGAAAGGAATCATCATAGTCACTGTTCGAAAGCGGTGCATTTTCCTTCGAATCCACCGAGTCTC
This sequence comes from uncultured Spirochaetaceae bacterium, assembly GCA_964552905.1. Lineage (GTDB taxonomy): Bacteria > Spirochaetota > Spirochaetia > Sphaerochaetales > Sphaerochaetaceae > Ornithospirochaeta. The sequence continues at coordinate 8,158 of CAZKIT010000062.1, read as the reverse complement.
TTTTAAGCGGAACGATGTACATGAAGCCGCTTTCATCAATCAGATTGAAGTTATCCTCGCTTCCGAAGCCCTTGTCTGCAAGCACCGTAAGATTTTCCTTTTCAATTTCGGCTTCTTCCACAATGTCCTTGAATGCCGTTATGTCCGGGACATCTCCACTGAACTGCTTATAGTAATAAGGGAAGCATTTCGTTCCGCTTATGGAGAATGCATACACAAGATTGACCTGCGTCTTGTATCTCATCTTGCTGTCATAACCCTTATATGCTGTTTCCAGAGTCTTCGAGTCACTTATTATCCTGTGTCCGTCAAATACCAGATAGGCGGAGAGCCTGTCTCTATCCTCATGCATGAAGTCCTTGATTGCGGTTGTTCTCCTGCCGATGGTTTTCAGCAGATTTGAAATGTTCGGACCCTCAAGCTTCAAGTTCGGATAAATCTCCGAAAGAATGCTCGTTTCATAGTTCTCGTTTATCCTCTTGAATCTCGGCCCGAAGCTGAAACGCAGCACAGCTATTACGAAAATCTCCATCCAGATGTCCGGAAAGTGTTTCTTCAGTCTGTCTGCCATGTCCTGGTTATGGCCCCAGATGTATCCTGAAAGCCCGGCTTCCTTTATCTCGATTTCATCAAGGGCGATGCTCTCCAGTTTCTCTTTACTCGGAACAAACCCGTTCTCCGTTATCTTCCCAAGACATTTCCCGGACTTTTTTCTCATCTTCTTCGTTTCCGGATCGTAGACCGAGCTCTTCGCATAAAGATACCAGTATCCATTGATGTGCTTTATCTCAGTGTTCTTCGGCTTTGAATATGAAGAAACATAGCCTGGTTTTTCATGGGTCATGACAGCCTCCTTTAATGAGCCCTAAATAGGTATCATTATAATACCACAATAAAATAGGCCATGCAAGAGAATAATATCTTACAAAGCCAAAAATAAAGTTCAACTAATCATAAACCTAAAAAATCAAAGTTACGGATTGAAATGAGAATTCACAAAGGTCATGAAAGACCTGTAATAACCATCACAAGTCCGTTGATTCCGACGAATGCATAGATGAATCTCTTGAGCAGTACGCCCTTTATCTTACCCATTCCCTTCATGCCGACAACGACGCCAAGAATCGCACCCAGGGATGTGACAATCATGTACTTCAGATCAGATGCCGTCACGGCAGATGAGAATATACGTGTAAGAAGACTCACGACGTTGATGATCCAGAAGTAGACCTGGATTGTCGCAACGTACTCCTCCTTGTCCGGCAGAGCCGGAGCAAAGTAGAGCACGGCAGGAGGGCCTCCTGCGACGAAGAGGCCTCCGAGAGTCCCGCATAGAGAACCGACAAGTATCCCGTTCCTCTTCGTCGGTCTGATAGATATCTTCTCGGCGACGAAGGAGAAGTAAATGGAAAGCAGTATGAAAACTATTCCAAGCAGTATCTTCATCGTCGACGTGTTGATTCTCGTCGAAAAATGTGTGGCAACGACAGTGCAGATCAGGGAAGGCAGCAGAAACGGCATGAAGACATCCTTCCTCACCTTCTTCCTGAGCTTCCAGATTATATAGAGCGGAAAGAGAGTGCAGACGAAGAGTGATATCGCGACAGTCTGCCTCGTGTCCAGAAAGAAGGGAAGGACATTTATCATTATCACTGCAGAGCCGAAACCTATCGTACACTGAAGGGCTGCAGCAATGAATCCTACGGCAAAGAGAAACGCGAATAACATGAGTCCATCTTAATCCGCCGGGTTCTGTTCGGCAATCACAAGATTCCGGAATAAGACGGTGTCTGCGGTTTCCACACGAAATATTAAATTTAAAAATTTGCTTGCGTGATGGAATTGCATGACATATAGTAGCCTTAATTGATAAAACGTTTAATCACCCCTGAAGGAGGCTGCCTTTGAAAACGAATCTTCTCATCTCCCCTATCAAATCGACAAGAGAACGAATACTTTCCTCCTGCAGGGAATTTCTTTGCGGAGTGAACAGCGAGCTCGAAAACTTTCAGATAGAAGTCACAGAAGAGAGTCTCGACAATGAGCCGTACAGGCTGGTATTCATAGGTTCGGGCGGAGCTGCAAAGGAATTCAGGGAACTCTTCAATAGAACAAATGGACCTTATGTACTCCTTTCCACACAGTACAACAACTCGCTTCCCGCATGCATGGAGATCCTCTCCTACATAAACGATCACGGAGAAAAAGGACAGATAGTCTACGGAACGTACCGCGAGATAGCCCGGAAGCTCGAGCGCCTTGACAGAATCTTCCGAGCAAATGCATCACTTTCAAAGATGACATTCGGAGTTCTCGGAAGCCCCAACGTGCTCATCAACAGCGAGGCGGACCCGGCTGTCCTTGAAAAGAACACGGGAATAAAGACAGTTGAACTCACCATGAATGAGGTCCTTGATGAGATAAGCAAGAACAGATACACGGAAAATGAATATACCGAGCTTCTCATGAAGAGAGCATCCGACAGAAACGAGATGAAGAAATCACTCTATGTTTACGGAGGTGTGAAGAGGCTTCAGGAGAAATACGGCTTCAACGGCATAGCCCTGAGATGTTTCGATCTTCTCGAGCCTCTCATGGCAAGCGGATGCATCGCACTCGCAATTCTCAATGCTGAGGGAATCTACGCCGCATGCGAGGGTGATACGCGCTCCCTGCTTTCGATGGCAGTACTGGGCGAGATATCTCACGAGCCGTGCTTCATGGCGAACCCGAGCCGCCTCGATACAGAAAGAAGCACAATGCTTTTTGCGCACTGCACTCTTCCCCTCAACATGCCGGAAAGCTTCTCCCTCGACACCCATTTCGAAAGCGACATCTCAATAGCTGTAAGAGGAGAATTCACGAAAGGCGAATTCACTCTCTTCAAGTGCAGGGAGAACATGAAGGACTACTTCGTCCAGAAGGGAGATTTCGTCTCATGTCCGAAGGAGAAACTCTTCTGCCGGACACAGCTGGAACTCAGAATCCCGGACTGGAAGACATATCTGACAAAACCTCTGTCGAATCATCAGATAATCGCTAAAGGAAACTGGACTGAAGACATCAACGAATTCTTCAGCTGGAAATAAGGAGAAACAAATGAAAAAAGTGTTATCAGCAACCCTTGTCGCACTTCTCGCCATCTCGCTCTTTGCAGGAGGTTCCCAGGAAGCCGCATCATCGGCTAAAGAGGAAAAGGTAAAACTCGGTACGATTGCTTCAGTCTATGGAACTGCAAGCTTCAACGACGATATCCTCGACGGAATCAAGCTTGCCTGCGAAAAATACGGACTCGAGGAATCACATATCGAAGTACCTGATGTCGCAGATGTCGAAAATGCACTCAGAACCCTCATCCAGGACGGATGCAACTTCATCATCATCGGAAGCGCAGATCACAAAGACGGAATGATCGCAACAGCGGAAAACTATCCGAATGTCAAATTCCTCTATCTCGGAGACAAGCTCGAAGGCTACGACAACATCGTCGGAACTGAATATGCCGAGCAGCAGGGAGCATTCCTCTGCGGTGCACTGGCAGCACTCCTCTCGGAAACACATAACGTCGGAGCAGTAGCGGCAGTCCAGGGCGACACGGTACAGGAACGCTATGCATGGGGTTTCTCTGCAGGTGCGAAATATGCGGTAAACGGAACGACCGTACAGCGCGGATTCACCAACAGCTATGCAGACGTCAACAAGGGTAATGAATTCGCAACTGCAATGTACAACAAGGGTGCAGATATCGTGTCATGCTTTGCCGGCGCATGCAACCTCGGCGTCTTCAATGCAGCAGTCTCTCTCAACAAGCTCTGCTTCGGTGCTGCAAAGGGACAGTTCGACAAGGCACCCGACAACATCATCGCCTCCCTCGTGAAGCCTGTTGACCAGACGGTTCTTGCAGTCATCTCCGATTACATCGACAACGGCAACTTCGACACAAGCACATCCATGATTCTCGGTGTTGCAAATGACGGCGTCATCTGCAAGTACACGACGATGAACGATACACTCAGGGCAAAGATCACACCGGAAATCGAAGCGAAGATCGAAGAACTGAAGGCAGACATCATCTCCGGCAAGATTGTTCCTCCGTCATCGGAAACAGAATACAACGCATTCGTTGCACAGTACGGACTCAATTAAGGAAACTCAATGGAACAGGAATTTGCAATAGAACTCAGGGGAATAACAAAAAGATTCCCCGGTATCGTTGCCAATGACCATATATCATTCTCTGTCAGGCGTGGAGAAATCCACGCTCTGGCCGGAGAAAATGGCGCCGGCAAGTCAACTCTCATGAACATGCTCTTCGGTCTTCTCGAACCTGACGAGGGAAGCATCATCATAAACGGAGAGGAGAAGCACTTCTCATCCCCGCGCGATTCCCACAGAGAGAAGATAGGAATGGTCCATCAGCATTTCATGCTCGTACCGAAGATGACGGTCACCGAAAATGTAATCCTCGGCGAGGAACCGGGAACAAAAGCAAAAGTTGACTATGTTACCGCGAAGAAGAAGGTTCAGGAAATCTCGGACAGATACGGACTCAACATCGATGCCGGAAAACAGGTGGGAGATCTCTCGGTTCCCGAGCAGCAGAGAGTGGAAATCATCAAGGTCCTCTACAGGGAGGCGGAAATCCTGATCTTCGACGAACCTACAGCAGTACTTACGCCGCATCTCATCGACGAGTTCTGCGACATCCTTCTCGGGCTGAAGAAGGACGGAAAGACAATCATATTCATCAGCCACAAACTTCCTGAAGTGATGAAGACAGCCGACAGAGTCACAATCATACGCAGAGGAAAGGTGATAGAAACCAAAAACATCGCCGACACAACCCCTGAAGAGATTGCAACCCTCATGGTGGGACACTCGGTCGATGTCGGAAGAAAGAAGAGAAAGGAGATACCCTCCGGCAGAAAGATTCTGGAAATAAGGGATCTTCACTATACGGACTATCAGGGAAAGGAAGCTCTGAAGGGAATCAATCTGTCCATCAGCGGAGGAGAGATAGTCGGTCTCTGCGGAGTGGACGGAAACGGTCAGGAGGAACTCGAGAAGTGCATTCTCGGACTCTACAGGCCGCAGAGCGGTGAAATCGAACTCAACGGGAAGAACATACTTCCCTTATCTATAAGGAAAAGAAGAGAAGCGGGACTTGCATATGTAGCTGAAGACCGTCATAAGGAAAGCCTTGTCCTGCCATTCTCTGTACGGGATAATCTCGTTCTCGGATGTCACAGGAACGAAAAATTCGCTTGGAAGGGATTCTGGAGGAAAAAGGACGCAATCGAAAGAAACGCGGAAGAGCTCTCTGCATCCTTTGACATAAGAGCGGCGAATACGGCAGTCCCGGCAGGAACGCTCTCCGGCGGCAACCAGCAGAAGATTGTAATCGCGCGGGAAGCGAGCATGAATCCCGATCTTTATGTGGCGGTACAGCCTACAAGAGGGCTCGACATCGGAGCGATGGAATCTGTCCAGAACATGCTTATGAATATAAGAAACAAGGGAAAGGCAGTGCTCCTCGTCAGCATGGAACTTGATGAAATACTCGCAGTCAGCGACAGAATTGCCGTCATCTACAACGGAAGAATCGTGAATGTCGTCGACGCTACTGCGGTCACGAAGGAAGAACTGGGAAAAATGATGCTCAATTCTCACTCAAAGGAAGCTTGATCATGGAAAAAAGAAATTTCATAAGAGATATGTTCACGAAGAGCAACGGCTTCTGGGACAGCGCAGTCATCTCGATACTCTCGGTTGTTCTGTCGTTTCTCGTCGGGGCCGTAATCATGCTCATTCTGGGATATGACCCGGTTCTTGCCTACTCATCCCTCATCAAAGGTGCTGCCGGAGACTGGGTGAGCGTGACAATGTCCATAAGGAAGGCCATTCCACTTATATTTTCAGGTCTTGCTGTCGCAATCGGCTTCAAATGTTCGGCATTCAATTTCGGAGTGGAGGGTCAGTTCGCATTCGGTGCAATGTGTGCAGGACTCGTCGGAATCTATGTAAAGCTTCCACCTGTCATACATGTGATAGCATGCTTTGCTGCGGGGATTCTGGGGGGAATGCTCTTCGCATTCTTCGTTGCAGGACTCAAGCAGAAGTTCAATGTCGATATAATAATCAGCGCGATAATGTTCAACTATGTTGCCAAGTCGCTCTGTCAGTACCTGATAATGGGACCTTTCCACGGCTCGAGCGCATCGCCTGCCACAGAGTCAATTCTCTCTACAGCCCAGCTTCCGTCACTTCTACCCAAACCGTATCAGATGGACCTTGGAGTCGTGATAATGCTCGTATGCGTCATTGCCATGGGAATACTCCTCGACAAGACGACAACAGGTTTCGAAATGACGAGTGTCGGTTACAATCCGCTTACCTCGAAGATGCAGGGCATCAATGCAGACCAGAAGATGTTCCTCGCTCTTCTCATCGGAGGAGCGCTGGCGGGAATCGGAGGCTCGATTGAAATCTGCGGAAACATGAAGAGAGTCGTGAACAACTTCTCCGCAGGATACGGCTTTGCAGGAATTCCTGTCGCCCTCATGGCAAAATGCAATCCGTATGCAGTAATCATCACGGGACTCTTCTTCGGCTTCATCCGTTCCGGTTCATTCCTGATGCAGTCGAAGGCGGGAGTGTCTGCAGACATGGTCTCTGTAATACAGGGACTGACGGTCGCATTCATCTGTCTCGAAAATCTTTTCAGATATTACAAGGAACACAGGAGGGCACACTGATATGGCAGGATTCATAGCTTACATTCTTCCGACCACTCTCAGAATGGGTACTCCCATCGCATTCGCGGCAATGGGAGGAGTCATCTCCCAGAAGGCCGGCGTCAACAACATCGGAATCGAAGGAATGATGGTCATAGGTTCCTTCATGGGGGTCCTGGGCTCATACCTCACGGGAAGTCCTTATGTCGGAATTCTTCTTGCAATGCTCGGGGGAGCCGTAATGTCTCTCGTACATGCATTTCTCAGTATAACGGTCGGAGCAAAACAGCCGATTTCATCTATGGCCATCAATCTTTTCTCAGAAGGTATCTGCGGCGTTCTTGTCGGCAAGATATTCAACTCTGCAGGAACAAGTTCCATCGTGAACAACATTCCGACAACACCTTTATTCGAAAAGATTCCCCTCATCGGAGGATTCCTTTCCTCGCTTTCCCCGTTTGTCTACTTCGGTCTCATCATCATGGCGGCCTCGACACTTTTCATAAAGTACACGCGTTTCGGCTTTCATGTGTATGCATGCGGAGAGAATCCGGTAATGGCGGAGACCGCGGGAATCAACGTGCACAGAATCCGGTATGCGGCAGTCATAGTCTCCGGCGTTCTCGCAGGCTTCGGAGGCGCGATGCTCTCGATTGCACAGATGAATCTCTACCAGGACGGTCTTGTCGCAGGAAGGGGATATCTGGCACTCGGAGCTGTAACGGTGGGAAGGTGGACGGTTGCAGGTTCATACCTTGCATCCATGCTCTTCGGCTTCTTTGATGCCCTCCAGCTCTACATCCAGACAATACCATCCAACCCCATTCCCGCAGACTTCGTGCAGATGATTCCGTATCTTTCGATCATCGTCATCCTCGCGCTCTCGTCGAAGAACATAAAATACTTCGGTGTCACCGCCGCAGGCAAGCCGTACACGAAATACGCAAAGGAGAACTCATGAAGAACAGAAAACCTGTCCTTATCGACTGTGATACGGGAATAGACGATGCAATCGCACTCACTATTGCAGCGGCGGCGGACAATATCGAAATACTTGCCGTAACCGCTGTTGCCGGCAACACGACTGTAGATAATTCCACAAGAAACACCTGTAACGTCCTCCATCTTCTCGGGCGGGACGAAATTCCTGTCGCAAAAGGAGCTGCAAAGCCCCTCGTGAGAGAACTGATGACAGCGGGAAGCGTGCATGGCAGAAGCGGCCTCAGAGGCTGGAATTTCGAGTCGGACTATACTGACAATCTCTCTCCTCTCTCTGCCGTCGGCCTGATGACGGAAAAGATACTTGAAGCGGAGGATAAGGTCACACTCATTGCACTCGGTCCTGTCACCAACATAGAAGCGCTTCTCCGTCTTCATCCCGAGACAAAGGAGAGAATCGGAGAAATCGTCTTCATGGGAACGTC
>CAZKIT010000061.1:0-8946 GCA_964552905.1 uncultured Spirochaetaceae bacterium | reverse complement strand
CAAAAAACTTTGGTTTGGGGCTGTATTTCTTTTCCCCCTAAGGTCGTGCTTTTGAGTTAGTATTGATTCAACAGGAGCAGAATATGAGTAAGGACAGAGTGAATCCGGTTGCGCAGAATCTGAATGCAGGTGCGGGAGACGAGGGGGGAAGTCTCCTCTTCAGTGATGTTTCGAAGGCGGCAGAGGAGATGGCGGCGGAGGGAATCGTCCTATTGAAGAACGAAGGCGGTGTTCTTCCCCTGAAGAAGGATGACAGAGTCGCTCTCTTCGGACGATGTGCCTGGAACTACTTTGCTGTAGGCTACGGCAGCGGCGGCGATGTGAGACGCCCCTATATAGTGAATGCGGTGGACGGGCTGAGACGGAAGGGCGTCAGTCCTGACCCCATCCTCTCGAAGAAGTATGAGACCTTTGTTCAGGATCCCTCTTCAATGCCCGCCTTTGACGGAATCTGGGGACACTGGCCGATGAGCCTGGAAGAGATGAGACTCTCCGACGAGGAAGTGGAGGAGGCTTCACAAAGGAATACCGTTGCCCTCGTCGTCATAGGCCGTGCAGCGGGAGAAGACAGGGAGAACACGCTCGAGAAGGGAAGCTACTATCTTACCGATAACGAGAGAGACCTCCTCGACAAGGTCACTTCACATTTCCCGCGTACCGTTGTCATCCTCGACTGCGGAAATATAATCGACATGTCCTGGACTCTTTCCTACGGGAAGAGGATAAGCGCCGTCCTCTACGCGTGGCAGGGAGGAATGGAATCCGGCTCGGCCCTTGCCGACATTCTCACGGGTGCCGTCACGCCGTCGGGTAAGCTCACATCCACGATCGCCCGCTCATATGAGTGCTATCCCTCATCCTCATCGTTCGGCGGGAGAGACTACAACAACTACACTGAAGACATATATGTCGGCTACAGGTACTTCGAGACCTTCAGAAAGGACGATGTTCTCTATCCCTTCGGCTTCGGCCTGAGCTATACCTCGTTCTCCATAAAGAGCAGTGCTCTGAGAAACGGGGATACCATTACTGTTTCCTCCACTGTCAGGAATACGGGAAGGAGGAGCGGGAAGGAAGTCGTGATGGTCTTTCTCGAAAAGCCGCAGGGAAAACACGGAAACCCCAGGCTCATCCTCACATCTTACGCCAAGACGGGGCTCCTTTCTCCGGGAGAGGAGGAGACGCTCCATCTTTCCTTCTCCCTCTCCTTATGGGCAACCTTCAGCGAGGAGGAGAGTGCATACATTCTCGAGGAGGGAGACTACTCCGTCCACGCGGGAGACTCTGTCAGAGAGACGGAGGAGGTTCTCTCCTTCAGGATGGAGGAAAAGCGGACGGTGAAGAAGACACAGCATGTTCTTCTCGTGAAGAAGGGATGCGGATTCGAGCGCATCGTGAACGTGAACGGAAAGGCTGTGATGAAGAGAACAGAGGAGGGCGACAGCCGCCTCAGGGAGCGCATCCTTTCATCCCTTCCTCCGGAAATCGGGAGAAAGGACAATACGGCATTCACATTCTCCGACGTAAGGGAAGGACGGTGTACGATAGAGGAGTTCACGGCGTCGCTGACGGACGAAGAAACAGAAGCTCTGAGTCGCGGAGAGGGGAAGATGGACTCTCCGCTCGGAGTCGAGGGGAACGCAGGGGCCTTCGGCGGGGTCACTCCCTCTCTCAGAGAGAAGGGCGTTCCCGTCGTCATCACGGCTGACGGACCCGCCGGGATAAGGATAAGGCGCACATGTTCCCTTCTTCCCTCGGGAACTGCACTTGCCTCATCCTTCAACGACAGGGGCGTGGAGGAGCTCTACTCCTTCGTCGCGAAGGAGATGAAGGCCTACGGCGTCGACATGCTCCTGGGACCGGGAATGAACATACAGCGTAATCCGCTATGCGGACGCAACTTCGAATATTTCTCCGAAGACCCGTGCCTTACAGCCGGCATGGCTTCCTCTGTCGTGAGAGCCATCCGGAAGGAAGGACTCTTCTCGGTCCCGAAGCACTTCGCCGCGAACAACCAGGAGAGCAACAGGACCGAGAACGACTCGAGAGTGAGTGTGAGGGCTCTCAGGGAGATATATCTCAAAGCTTTCGAGATCATGATCGCCATGAGCCGTCCCCGTGCGATAATGACAAGCTACAACAAGATAAACGGAGTATGGAGCCACTACAACTACGAGCTGGTGGAGACAGTGCTGAGAGGGGAGTTCGGCTTCGACGGCATCGTCATCACGGACTGGTGGATGCACGTCGCCATCTCTCCCGAGTTCCCGCTTCTCGTGAACGACGCCTACAGGGTACGCTCGGGAGTGGACGTCCTGATGCCCGGAGGCGACGGATACAACGTAAGCAACACTGTCGGAAGAACTCTTCTCGACACGCTTTACCAAAAGGACGGAATAACGAAAGGAGAGATACAGCGTACGGCGCTGAGAGTGCTCTCTTTCCTTCTGGAACTTTCACATGAGCGGGAAGTAGAAGACGGAAAGAGGAATCAGTAGCCGTACTTCTTCCTGTTCGCCAGTACGAACGAGACGGAAAGGGCGAGAGAGAGAATCTCTGCCGAGGCCGTCGCAAGCCATATGCCGTCAGTGCCGAGGATAAGCGGAACGATGAGGACGCATGCTATCTGGAAGACGAGGCTCCTCATGAAAGATATGACGGCGGAGACGAGGCCGTTATTCAGGGCCGTGAAGAGCGATGAGGAGTACATCGAGAAGCCGCAGAACAGGAATGATATAGAATAGAGGATGAATGCGTGGATCGTGAATGAGAGGAGCTTGCTGTCATAGGAGACGAATATGAGCCCCAGCGGTCTAGCAAGAACGAGGGAGAGAAGGAACATCATAGCCGATTCGACAGCTATGATTACATAGCTCTCCTTCACTATCTTCTTCAGGTGGTCACGGTCACCCGCTCCGTAGTTGTATCCTACGATCGGAGCGGAGCCGACGGAGTAGCCGATGAAGAGCGAGACGAAGATGATGCCCACGTACATGATGACTCCGTATGCGGCGAGGCCGTCCTCTCCCGAATACTTCAGAAGCTGGAGATTGTAGACAGTCCCGACGATGGATGCGGAGACGTTGCTGAGGAATTCGCTCATTCCGTTTGATGATATCACCCCGAGGCTCTTCCAGTCGGGAGAGAAGTGGAGTGTAAGAGCAAGCGTCGATGTATTCTTCCTCATGAAGTAGATGAGAGGGATGAGACCTCCGACCACCTGGCTCATGGCTGTCGCCACGGCTCCGCCTGCTATGCCCCAGTGGAAGACGGTTATGAAGAGAGCGTCGAAGACCATGTTCGTCGCTCCCGCCGCAAGGGTGACGTAGAGCCCGAGTCTGGGCTTGTCCGCAGTGACGAAGAGACACTGGAACTCGTACTGTAGGATGTAGAAGGGAAGACAGGACACGATTATCTTCGCATAGACGGAGGACATTTCGAGAAGCTGCCCCGTTGCTCCCATGAGAGAAAGAAGTCTGTCGATGAAGAGAAGACCCGTGACGGTGAGGAAAAGACCGAGGACGATGGAGAAGACGACGATGAACGAGAAGATGCCGTTCGCCTCGTTCTTCTTTCCTTCCCCCAGCTTCTTGCTGATGAGAGCCGAAGCCCCGGTACCGAACATGAAGCCGATGCAGCCGAGAATCATCAGGATCGGGTAGGCGAAGTTGACGGAGGCAAGCGCGGTCTTTCCCACCCAGTTGGAGACGAAGTAACCGTCCGCTATGACGTAGACGGATGTGAAGAGCATCATTACGACGCTGGGAAAGGTGAATCTGAGAAGGCGCGGATAGTTGAATCTGTCAGATATTGTCAGCTTCATTGTTTTCTCCCTTATCTTCCCGGAGGGACTTCTTCGCCTTTTCAAGCATGTATCCCTCGAGGCTCAGTTCCATGCTCCTCAGGTATTTCTCCATGAGGCGGAGGAAAGTATCGACTTCCTTCTTCGTGAAGGAGCCCATGGCCCTGTTCTCCCATTCGATGAGTCTCCTCACCGTCCTGTCGCAGAGCTGTGATCCCTCCCGTGTCAGAACGGCGCACTTCATCTTCCCGTTCACTTTCTCGAGCGTCACGATTCCCTTCTTCTCCAGGAGTCTCATCGAGGAGTTTATGGTCTGCTTCTGGAGCCCCGAGTGTCGCACGATATCGCCGAGCATCGCCTTTCCCCCCTCGAAGCATATGAGGTAGAGTATGTTGACGGCGCTGTCCGTCAGTCCGAATCCGAGTGATATCGCATGATAGAGCGCATCAGTCTCCCACGCGAGGATGTTGTATCTTCTGAAGTCACTTTCATTAAGCATGGTAAATGTCCGATTTCGTACTTATTCTGTACGCTTTCGGACTTTTGTCAATATGAGGCGTGAAAATGCGGAGCGCCCCGGTGCAGGAAAAGAGCGCCAGGCGCGGGAAAGACACAATCCTCCCTCTGCCAGGGAAAGGGGAAGCGGACGCCGACTTTTTCGATTTTTCCGTCCGGCGGTATATCAGCCGGGCTCTTCTGATGTAGTATGCTCTGTTCGAGGAAAAAAGATGAAGAGAATATTCCTTCTTGTAATATGCGCCCTTGCTTCAGCGCTGCTCGCTGCCTCTCCCGACAGGGTGAGGATGATTTCAATAGGACTGGACTACGCGAATTCCTCCGACTCCTCCATGGGGCTCTACGGAACGCTGAACGACGCCACCGAGATGACGGCGGCAGTGCAGAACGTGATGGAGGCGAAGGGAGTTGAATTCGAGAACATCCTGATGATACAGGAGGGAAGGGAGGACTTCTACATCGAGATAACAGTCACCGGAGAAGAGGGCCTCTCCTCCCTCGTGACCGAAGTTGAGGAGATACTCATCGCCCTCAACACCGACTCCGTCTACGCAATGGAGTACCCCCTTGACGACAATACCGTACTCATCCGTGACCGGGTCGACATTGATACGCTGCAGCCTCTTTACGAGGCGGTATCCGGAATAGAGACGGGGGAGGACGAGAGCATATCATTCGACTTCTTCGACATAAAGGACACTCCGACATATCCTTCGGCGGAGAACGTCATAAACGAGATACTGCTTTCCCAGGACCTCGACTACGATGATCTTCTCATCGTCTACTACTCGGGACACGGCGGCAGCGAGAAGGCCTTCACTTCCCATGACATGGAGACAATCCTCACACCCTTCGTCGAGGACGGCACCCTGACTGAAGAGCAGATGAGGGAGGTTCTCGACCTGAGTACGATCACGGAGAGTACCGTGATGGACAGACTGACATCCCTCGGCGTCGATGACGAGAGCGTCGTCAGCATCTCAGACGAGATTGAAAAAAGCGAAGAATACTACATGACGGGAGTGCTGGCGACGGCATACACGTATGAGAACTACTGGAGCGACTCGACAAGCCTCGAGATGTACATGGTCTATGCGGCCCTCTCGTTCCTCAAATGCGACTGTGTGCTCATACTCGACTCATGCTACTCGGGATATGCCGCGGCGGATCTCTTCTCCTACATAGACGAGGCCGGGTACGGCCACGCCGTGAACATCGAGGTGATGACAGCCTCGAGTGACGACGAGTACAGCGAGGAGTATGCAGTCGAGCTTGAAGACGGCAGCCTGGAGATGCACGGTGCGTTCACGTATTCGGTTCTGACAAAGCTCGGATGGAAGCTTTCCTCCACGGAGACGACGGCAATCACGGTTCCCTTCTACACGATTGCAGACGACGGCTCCGTAGTCGACATATCGACGGAGATGGAAGTCAGCGGCTATACATCCTTCATACCCGGGCGTCAGACGGCAACGGAGTTCTTTTCCTCCGTCATGGAAGACTGGAGTGCCTCTTCGCAGCACCCGCAGAACGGAGAGAGCACATATCTTCTGTACTTCATTCCCTGAGAAGCGGGTGTACTTTTCAATGAATTCCACAGGAAAAATCACTGTAAATATGACAGACAGGTATTTTCCTGTATTGTGACCGGTTGACAATCAGACCCCGAAGAATCCGCGGCTCTGAAAAACCGCCTGCAGTAAAGAGTAATCTGTGTTAGAATCAGCTCTGTCGGATAAAAAGGGAAGAAAAGAGAATGAGCATATTGTTTACAGGCGCCGGGATTCTAACGAGGGAGAACGGCAGACTAAGTTATCTTGATGATGCATTTCTTTCGGTCGAAGGAAACCGAATAAAGTACGTCGGAAAGAAGAGGCCGGAGGGAGAATACACAGTCGTGAAGGACATGAGGGGAAAGCTTCTCATGCCCGGGCTTGTCAATGACCATACACATACGGCGATGGTCCTCATGAGAGGACTCGGAAGCGGGAAGGAACTCTCCCGGTGGCTCGAGGCGATGTGGGCCATAGAGGACAGGATGACGGCGAAGGAGATCCGCGTCGGCATGGAGCTTGCCCTTCTCGAGATGATAAGAAGCGGAACGACATGCTTCAGGGATATGTACCTCATCCCGACGGCTGTCGTGGATACGATTGAGAAAAGCGGAATCAGGGCCGTCATATCACGCTGCATAACGTGCTTCAACAATGAGCAGGATTATGACACGTTCGAGAACGCACTGGGCTCGAAGGCCCTCTTTGACGAGTATGACGGCGCTTTCGACGGCCGCCTTCACATCGATTTTGCAGTACACGCCGAATACACGGCGAACGAGAACATCGTGCGCCGCTACAGCGAGGACTGCAGAAAGCGTGGTGCAAGAATGCACATACACCTCTCCGAGACTGCAAAGGAACAGAGGGAGTGCATCGAGAAATACGGAAAGACTCCTGCAGAGTGGTTCTCCTCCCTCGGCCTTTTCGATAACCCGACCACGGCGGCACACTGCGTCCATCTCACTCAGTCCGACATGGACCTTCTTTCCGAAAAGGGCGTCAGCGTCGTCCATAACCCGACGAGCAATCTCAAACTCGGGTCGGGAATCGCACCCGTTCCGGATATGGCGAGAAAGGGGATAAACGTCTCGCTCGGAACCGACGGAGCCGCGAGCAACAACAACCTCGACATGTTCGAGGAGATGCACATAGCATCGATCCTCCATAACGGAGTGAGGGAGGATCCTACGGTGATGAAGCCGGAAAGCGTGATCGACATGGCAACGGTGAACGGCGCGAGGAGCCAGGGCCTCTCTGACACGGGAGCACTCCTTGAGTCATACAAGGCGGACATAATCGCACTCGATCTCTCGTCTCCTCACGCAGTTCCTCTCCTCGATCCCGTCTCCCAGATAACTTACGCCCTTTCGAGCAGCGACGTGACGATGACAATGGTCGACGGAAGGATTCTCTACGAGAACGGGGAATACCTCACGCTCGACAAGGAGCGCATATACAGGGAAGTGGAGGAGTGCGTCGGCTGCCTCTACAAAAGAAAGTGAAAGAACAAAGGGGGAAATGAAAATGAAACGGAGGATGATGGTCCTGGCTATAGTGATGATTGCAGTCTCATCCATGATCTCCGCTTCTGCAGAAACGGGGAAGGAGAAGAGCACCTGCAGAATTTCCTTCCTCGTCGATGCAAAGCATAATTTCAGTACTTATGAAGTCCCGTTCGTTGCAGGATGTGCCGTCAGAGCTGACACGGCCTTTGCTCCGTCCCTTTCCGGAGGCTTCAGGGCCGGATATGATCTTTCGTCTTTTCTGCAGCTCTCCGCCTTTATCCGGTGCAATTTCATTTCCTCGGAGAAATGGAGAGTCTATGTCATATTCGGAGGAGGAGCCGCGATAGGACTGGGGGTGAACGAAGGCCTCAAGGCCGTACTCGGCGAAGCCTCCCTCGGAGCGGAGTACAGAATATATTCTCCGTACTCCGTCTTCCTGGAAGTACTCGTACATGACGCCGATCCCCAGCCCGGGCTCGAAGCGGGAGCCGCATTCGGCGTCTCGTACGCATTCTAGAGAGAGGAATCCTCCTTCGCCTTCTTCTCCATTATATGTTCGTCAATACGGCGGAAGAAGTCGTCGGGCTCCATTCCGACAGAGGAGCTCATGTCGAGAATGCGCTGCATGTTCGTCGACTTCTGCCAGGGCTTACGGAAGAAGCGCGTGCAGTTAGGCTTGTCCATGTTCATGCTCCGCGATACGCTCCCCTTCGATATTCCCTTCTCAAGTCTTATTATCTCATGGGTTTCCATGATGTCAGAGAGGCTGTATTCCATATAACCCCGTTCCTCATCCTCCCTGAGAATATCCCACAGGAGGAGGCAGAAAGAAAGGTATCCCCTGAGGGAGATACCCAGTTCTCTGCAGTCCTTCTGGAAACTTGCGAATGAAATGAATCCCGAGGAATCAGCCCATTTACGTCCTTTCTTCAGATGCTTCTTCCTTGACTTCATGTCAAGAATGAAACTGCTTTTGTCTCGTGTGATTTTCGCCAAAATAAACTCCTTGAAATTTTACTTAAAGTAATAAAGAGTAGCTGAAAATTAAACTTTCAGTACTAAACAATTGCCGTGCTAACAGATTAAGATAGCGGTTGAAAAAGGAGTGCAGATATTTTTGCCAGTCACCTCCCGAGAAGAATAAATCTGATTAAAAAAAGAAAAACAACAACAATAACCGTTAATAGTTTCCCATACTCCATGGAAATTGCAAGCATTATTTTCATGTTTTTACAATAATTATGGTTTTTTCCTTTCTTCGTATTCTTCACCATTCTCCCATTAACGGTTCCATGCCTCTCCCGGGAGATGACGACAGCAGCAGAAGCCTCAGATCACGGAGAAGGAAAAGAGAGAGCACTTTCCCCTTCAAGCCGGGGATGATGAAGGGGAAGGTAAGAGAAGGAACGGAGCAGAAACAGAGATTGAAAACAATAAAACAGTGAAGAGAAAGATGAGATGATGAGAGACGGAAAATGGGAGAGAAAGCAGACACAAGGATGACACCGCCGTCAAAGAGCGCAGAAGAAGAGGGCAGAGAAAAGCGAAGAGAAGACAGAAAGAAAAG
>CAZKIT010000060.1:0-8968 GCA_964552905.1 uncultured Spirochaetaceae bacterium | reverse complement strand
CGAGCAGGCTCTTCATTGTTACTACTGCCATAGTAGTCACTCCTTTTCGCAAACCGCACAAACCGGAAATCTTCCGGCGGGTTCCCGTCACTATATCTCTTCCATACGGAAGGAAATTCATTGCATAAAGCAACTGGTGTCATCCTACAGGAAAAAAAGGATTGAGACAAGAGGGGAGAATAGTGTGAAAAGTCCTGAAGAAAATTGTATTTCCAACAAATTTACTTGTTTTCTTTCCGCTTCCGTCATAAAATCACTGTGACAGGAATAAAAATATGGGGAAATTGCGGGTGAGGGGCAGTATCTTTTTCTGTTCAAGTAACCTGACTGCATGTATAATTGTTATAAAGTTGGTGAAAACCATTCACGTCAATTTGAATAATATCCCCGTCAGAGGAGGAAAAGTATGAAAAGAAAGCTCATGACAGCACTTGTTGCTCTTGTCCTTGTCGTCTCTCTTGTCTCATGCGATGCTGTTGTAAACATCATGGGAAAGATGGGCACGAACATTGCAGGTGCCGACACACAGATGGCCGAAACTGCAGTAGAAAGCGTCAAGGTCGCAGAAGAGGACAAGACTGAAAAGAAGGAAGTCGCCACGGATGAATCCGGCACGAAGAAAATCGGAAAGGTGGATGTCGCAGAAGGCAGCACATTCACATACGGTGAAGACAACAAGGAGCTCTACTCGGTAGGAAAGACCGAAGATAACACTCCTGTACTCGGAATCGGAAGCGAAGCGGTATATCTCGACAACGTCTCCGAAGACACTAAGAAGGCGCTTGACGAGATTACAACGGTTCTTCCGCCTCAGGACATCTCGTCCGTGACATCGGCTCTCGACGGAGAGAGCAAGGACGAGACTGTGAAGAAGCTCAGCGAGCCGATTTCCGACGAAACGACAAAGGAAGCGGCAGGCGGAACCAAGACAGTTGTCGCCGCTCTTCTTGAAGAGGTATCCAAGAATGTTCTCGGAGAAGCTCCTGCAGACGGAACGGAAGAGGACAAGACAAAGAGCCAGGCCAGAGTAGTCGTCAATAAGATTCTCGAGAACATCAAGGCAGATGAGGATGGAAATACAAAGGATCTGACGCTGGGTGACCTCGTAGTCCTGCAGACCATCACAAACGTCATCAGCGAGACAAGCGATACTCTTCTCGGCGTCATTACGGAAACGGGAAGTGAAGAAGATGTGACGAACATGCTCGAGACTTCGAACGATACAATCGTCGCCGCTGCGTCGATTCTCAACAGCATCTCGTCTTCGACGACGATGTTCGAGGGTGTCGATCTCGAGGCACTTCTCTCAATCGTTCTCTAAGGAGCAGCTTATGAAGAAGATTTTCACGGTATTACTTATTGCACTCATGTGTTTTTCAGCTCTCTTTGCAGAAGAGGAGTCTGCTGTCGACTACAAGAAGCAGTTCAAGGATGAGTATGCTTCATCCGCTGCCGCTTATCTGAATGCGGGAAAGCGCTTTGTTCCCACAAATGCAAGAATGGCGGCAATGGGCGGTGCGGGACTCTCTCTCGTGGAAGCGGAGAACGGACTCTTCGTCAATCCGGCATCCCTTTCAGAAGGAGTCTTCAGACTTTCCGTTCCTTCCGTAAGCTTCACTCTCTATCATGCATATGGCGTACTGAAGAAGGACAGCGAGGGAAAGAATCTCATCGACAAGATAAGCGGTGACAAGGATGCCCTTGTCGCAGCTGTTCTCAAGGTCGTCGGAACAGAACTGGCACCTCTCGTAAGTGCTGACGTCTCCACGTCCCTCGTCCTTCCGTTCGGCCTCGGCCTCGGCTTCTATACGAGAGACACCGTCTACACATATTCCGGAACCGCTGTCGACCAGCTTGATGCATCCCTTGCTCTCGGCTATGCGTACGGCTTCTATCTCGGTGACTTCCGCCTCTCGGCAGGTGTCTCGGCGAAGATGAACGTACTGGCATTCAACCAGAGACTGAAGGTCGCTTCCGTCATCAAGAGCGATAATATCAAGGAGATGTCGATGAACGTTGCAGTCGGCTATTCTCTTCCTGTCATCGACTTCGGTGTCACCGGCGAATGGAAGGGCATCAGTGCATCCGTCGTCGTCTCGAATCTCTTCTCGAAGTACAGAATGGGAATCGTCAACACATCCATCGACGGTATCAAGGATACTTTAAAGAGTGACATCTCTTACAATGACTTCACCATCGACACGAAGCCGTCCGTCGATTTCGGTCTCGGATATGAATTTGAAAATTCATTCTTCGGTTTCGCTGCAGCATTAGACATGACTGACCTCGTCGGAATGTTCTCATCCCTCAAGGGCGGAAACACGGGAAGAATCATCCTCGCTCATCTTAATACGGGACTCGAAGTATCTCTCATAGATACCATCGCCCTCAGAGCAGGCCTCTCGTCAGGTTACTTCACCCTCGGTGCCGCACTTGACTTCTTCGCACTCAGAATCGAAGCGTCATATTACTGGAACGAACTCGGAACAGAGGCGGGACAGAGAGCCGTTGACGGCCTTACACTCCGCTTCAATCTGGGCTATGAACGCTGAGACAAAGCGAATATAATACGGGCTGCCGGAAACGGTAGCCTTTTTTCGTAAGGAGTCTTCAATGAAGAGAACCATTCCATTTCTGATCATCGCTGTTCTCTCTTTTTCCCTTGTCCTTTCATCATGTGATGCCGTCGTCTCCGTCACCGGCGCCATGGGCAGGAACGTCGGCGGCTTCAACAGGAATCTGGCTGACTATATCCTCCTGAGTCACCGCGTTGAAGATGATCCGGACTCCGAGATACTTGAAAACTACAGCGTCGGGGAGAGCACTCTTACATATGCAAGACGTTTCTACTACGTTACTGAGGATGCAGTCAGGAAGGAGTTCATAACCGTCGGTACGGACAGTGCGTCCAACAGTGTAGTCTCATGGGGAGACTGGGTGATTGAAATCGAATCGGGAACACGCTTCTCCTCCATAACCGGCATTATCCTTCCTCATGATCTGACGCTCACACAGACGCTTCTCGAAAGCAGTGCAGAAGACTATGCTTCCTCATTCCTTTCTAGGAAGGTCGATGACGAAAGGACACTTGAGGCGGCAAATGGTTCTCTTACTCTTCTCTCGTCTCTCCTGAAATTCTCCGATACGGTCTGTCTCTCCGTCTCAGGATCAAAGAGGGCAAAGGCTTTCCTGTCAATGGAGCGGACTCTCGTCGGAAACATCGAAGAGAAGGGGGACGCCATTACATGGGGAGACGTCGTCACACTTGAAGTCATAACGAATCTCCTCTCTCAGTTTCCATCCTCACTCTCTTCATTCATTACCCTGATGGCCACGGAGGGAGCATCGGGAAACATGAAGAGTGCGTTCAACGCTCTATTGGAAGAGATGAATGATTTTCTCTACTCCTCGATCGAGCTTCTCAATGACGTGTCACCGTCTACAAGCGTTTTCAGCGGCATAAGCATAACGGATATCATGGCAGCCGCATTCATGAAGTGAGGGAGAATATGAAAAAGACACTGATTCTGATTTTAACCGCCTTGATTTCGATTTCCCTCGCTTACGCGTCGGACGTCTATGATGACTGGAAGAACGATGATTACGCCTACAATGAGATCGGAGGCAGACCGGAGAGTCTTTCCGTCAGGATGAAGGGCATGGGAGGCGCAGGCCTTGCACTCACACAAAGCGCCAACGGCCTGTTCGTTAATCCTGCGTCCCTTGCCGACGGAGAGCTCAGTCTCTCCTTTCCCTCTGTCTCCGTGACCTTCCATCATTTCCATGATGCGATAAAGAGACGGGCCGGAGAAAAGAGTCTCTTTGAGCTCCTCTTTGACAGGAAGCGTAACAACGCCGAATTCTTTTCTTCGCTTCTGAGTGTCATCGGAACAGAGCGTTCGCCGTTGCTGGAAGCTGATTGTCATACATCTTTCGTGACGCCGTACGGACTGGGGCTCGCCATCAATGCCTCGGATACCGTCTTCTCCTATTCGGGATCGCTGATCAACGAAACGGGGTATTCATTTTCTCTCGGATACGGTCATTCATTCTCTTATGGGGACTTCTCTCTGAAACTCGGCACTACGACGGCCTTGAGATATCTTGTCTTCAGCCAGAGGATAAAGGCTGCCTTCTTCGTGGAGGGAAACAACGTCTGGAACGAGAAGTTCTCATTCGCATACGGCTGGGCTTTTCCCGTTACGGACATTGGAATGAAGGCATCATGGAAAGGACTTACGTTCGCCCTTGTACTTGACGATCTCTTCTCATCCTGGCACATGGGAATGCAGGACTCCACGATAAGGGATTCGCTATGCGGAAAGTCATCCTCCGTTGATTATTCTCTCTTTGTAATCGAGAAGAAGGCCTCGCTCTCCTGCGGCCTGGCATACGAGAATAACTGGGGGGACTTTGAATATGCAGCGGCCGTGGACTTCAACGACATTCTCACTTTCTGGACGAGCGATGAAATGTATTCGGAACTCGGAAGAAGAATACTCAGAAGACTGAAGCTCGGGTTCGAGGCGGGATGGAGGGATATCGCATCTCTCAGGTTCGGCCTCAACGGCGGTTACTTCACCCTGGGTCTTTCACTCCAGTACAGCGGCCTTCTCATCGAGGCTGCATATTACTGGGAAGAGAAGGGGAGTGATGCGGGGGACATAGGTCTTGACGGACTTTCAGTCCGCATCAGAGCTGGGCTATGAACCGTAAGACTCTTTTCATGGTTTTCATCATCCTGACGGTGGCGGTGATGAGTGCGATCTTCTTCTTCTCGAGTCAGAATGCATCCTCCTCCTCTGATACGAGCGGGAGCGTTGTCAGAATCATCCTCTCCGTATTCGTAAGGGGGTTCGGAGATATGTCCTCCTCCAAGCAGAACGAGCTCGTTACAAGGTACGGCGGCTTCATTCGAAAATGCGCCCACTTC
Organism: uncultured Spirochaetaceae bacterium; assembly: GCA_964552905.1. Taxonomy (GTDB): domain Bacteria; phylum Spirochaetota; class Spirochaetia; order Sphaerochaetales; family Sphaerochaetaceae; genus Ornithospirochaeta. Next base: position 4,035 of record CAZKIT010000060.1, on the reverse strand, counting down.
TCGGAATTCGCCGCGCTGGGCTTCTTCTTCACTTCGTCGCTGCTGCTGAAGGAGACAGAGCGTATATATCTCAAGAGTTTTGTCTTCGGCGCAGTCTATGCCTCTCTTGATGAGATCCATCAGCTGTTCTCAGACGGGCGTGCATGTTCCCCCAGGGATGTCCTGATCGATCTCTCCGGTTTTACAGCCGGTTTAATAGTCAGTGCCCTAATCGCATATATAATAGAAAGAAAGCGTTCATAAAAACACCCCCGTCTATCTCAGGCCGGGGGGATTTTGTTAAACGCGCACACAGGACCTCTCCTGTATGTCTGGGACAGTCCCTTTTAAAAGGCAACCTGGATAAACCATTCAAGTCCGTATTTAGAAAGTAACATCCTTTTTTGAGTTTGTAAATACAAAAGTTATATAAAAACAGGGTTTTTTTTGTAATTTTCCATTAGTTTCGATAGACTTTTAGAAAGTCAAAGTCGTAATTATGATTCATTTTGACTATTTTCTTGGAATGATGACTGACTTTGATTATGGATGCTGACAAATCCCGAATTTGACGAATCCTTTCAAACTTCATTGTTTTGTTCCCCATATTTGATTATCTTTAAGTCATGATCGGATTCTTCATCAAAAAGTCTTTCTTCGACGGCTGGGACAATTTTCTCCAGCTCATACTCCAGAACCTAGTCTATCTGGGACTTCTTCTTGGCGGATTGTCCTTATTGTATCTGACAGCGGAGAGCAGTGCTCTCTTCTACTTGATTGTTACCCTGTTTCTCCTTCTCTTCTCCGTTTCACTCGGGGGAACGGCCGAGAGTGCGAAGAACTGGGCTGACTACAGGAGTGAAACCTGGCAGCCGTACCTCAGGGGGCTGAAGAGAAATCTTATGCATTCTCTCTTCTTCTTCCTGATTCTCGCGCTCCTTTTCATGTGCGTATGCGTTACGATTCCCTTTTATGCATCTCTGGACAATGCAATGGGGTGGATTCTTCCGATTCTGATGGTATGGGTCGTCATATTCCTCACGCTTGCGCTACCATATTATTTTCCGCTTATGACGATGCTTCCCGGCGACGGTCCCGTCAAGACACTTAAAAAATGCTTCCTCGTGTCATTCGACAATCCCGGAAGGAGCCTCTTTCTGATTCTTCATATTCTCTTTGACAGTGCAGTCAGCCTTCTTACAGTCGGACTTCTTCCGGGTGTATCGGGCATAATGCTCTCTTCCTGTGACATGGCAAAGCTTATAATGAAGAAGTATGACTGGCTCGAGGAGAATCCGGGGAAGACGAACAGGGATGTGAACTGGGATGAGATTCTCGAGGAGGAGAGGGAGAACGTCGGACATCGCACACTCAAGGGAATGATATTCCCGTGGAAATAAGAAAAAGGAGAAATGAATTGAACGACATCAGAAGCGGTCATTATGAGATAGAACTCAAGGCACACGTGCCGGACTGGGAAAAGCTGAAGGGAAGGATTGAAAGCCTCCAGGGAGAGGGGAACAGCGTCAACAAGAGCGACCTCTATTTCCATCGTCCGGGAGAGAAGCATCAGGCATTCAGGATAAGGAGAAACAACGGGAAACTGGAATTCACGGCGAAGAACACACGTTCCGACGGTCTGAGCGAGGAGAACGACGAGTTCGAGTTCTCGGCCCCCGTTGAAGAGAGAGAGAAGGCCGAAGGCTTCTTCAAGTGCCTCGGCTACGAGCCGTATTTCAGAAAGACGAAGATGGGATTCGACTGGGACCTTGTCCAGGGAGACATACATGTGGAACTGTTGGAAGTCAGCGGCTTCCGATACGGCTGTGACAGGGAGGAGAAGGAACTGGGATGGTTTCTCGAGATGGAGATTCTGATTCCGTTCAAGGAGGCATCTCCTGACACACTGAGGGAGAAGCAGAACAAGCTCCACAAGGTTCTGCATGAGTTCGGACTGGGGGAGGAGGACATCGAAATGACCTCCTACCGCTCCATGATACTGGGAGAATGATTATGGAATGGCGAGCATCACACATCCTCGTGAAGGATAAGGATACGGCCGAGAGGCTCTATGAAAGGATAAGGAAGGGAGAGAACTTCTCGTCTCTCGCACATCAGTATTCCACATGTCCGTCGAAGGAAAAGGGCGGAGACCTTGGATGGTTCGGTGAAGGCAAGATGGTAAGGGAATTCGAAGCCCAGGTGAGACGGATGGGAACGGGAAGCATATCGCGTCCGGTACGCACCCAGTTCGGCTGGCATATAATTAAGAAGACAGGAGTAAGGGATTGATTACTATTTACACTGACGGAGGATGCTCCGGTAACCCCGGCCCGGGAGGCTGGGCCTTTGCAGTAAGCGAGACGGGAAAGCTCGTGGAGACAAGAAGCGGCGGCGACGGAGCCACGACTAACAACAGAATGGAACTCACGGCGGTCATCAACGCTCTCAGGTATGCCCTCGAGAAGGGAGAGAAGGACGTTACGATTCTCACCGACAGCCAGTACGTGAAGAACGGCATAACACAGTGGATCTTCACGTGGAAGAAAAACGGGTGGAGAACGAGCGGAAAGTCGGCCGTGAAGAACGTTGAATACTGGGTGGAGCTTGATGCTCTCAACTCGAAGCTCTCTGTCAACTGGTCATGGGTCAAGGGACACGCTGGAATCGAAGGAAACGAGGAGTGCGACAGACTCGTCAGACTTGAGACTGCAAAGTTTCTCTGAGATATGAATAGAAGGCGCTTTCCTCGGAAAGAAGAGAGAGCGCCTTTTCGTTCTCCGGATAGAGGAGAAGAGTCTCCCTCGAGAAATCGAGGGCCTTTTCTTTTTCGCCCTCCCCGAGGAGCGCATCCGTATAGAGGTCCCTCAGGTTTTCGTCGTATCCCTCTCTTTCAATTATGAGGGCAAGCGTATCCGTATAGGTTGATGTGTCTCCCGATTCCCTCGCGGCTGCGGCTTTGATCTTGAGGATGCGGGTATAGTCCGGATAGAGGAGGAGGGCGTTGTCCGCCTCCTCGATTACCTTCTCATAAGCTCCCTCCGAGTAGAGGGAGTAGAGAAGATTGTATCTGTTTTCGATGCACTCCTCCTCGTCCAGGACGGCATACCAGTCCCCGCTTGTCTCCCCCGAGACGAACTGAGTAACCGTTTCCGTGCTCGTGCAGGAGACAATGAGGAGGATCAGGATGATACTAGCCGAGAACAGTCTTTTCAATTTCGATAACCTGGTCACGATAGAGGTTCACTATTGATGAACCGTAGTCTGCGATGAGCTGGATCATGTTTCTGGGCTCCGGACCTCTGTCGATGCCGTTGAGTCTGTCTCCGGCATCTCCGAGACCCGGGAGGATGTATGCCTGTTCGTTGAGAACGGGGTCCATCCAGAGCGTGTATACTTCAGCTTCCGGAATCGCCCTTGTGATTCTGAGGGCACCCTTGAGCGCCGAGATTACGTTGATGAACTTGATTGATCTCGGTCTGACGCCCCTCTCCTTGAGGTACTTCACGATTGTGACGAGGCTTCCGCCAGTGGCGTTCATCGGGTCTGCGAATATGAGATCCTTGCCCTCGAGCTTTTCGATATCGAAGAATGAGCGGTCAAGGTCGAGCACATAGTCCATGTTGCTCTCCTTCTTGCTTTCGTCTCTCTTTATCTTGAAGAGTGCGAACGGTGTGATGGTCTCATCCGATGAATAGTCCTGGAACTCCTTACTGATGATCATGCTGGGAAGGAGTGCGCCCCTGAGCATGACGCACATGACGGAGGAGTGCGCAAGTTCGTCGACGTTGGGAATTCTGTGGACTGCGTAGTTGGTGCACGGATTCGTGACCGGAGTCTCCTGGATCATGCTTCGCTTGTTGTTGAGGTTCTTGTCGGCGAAGGAATGTGCGAACATGAGTTCATATGCTCTCTGGATGTAGTAGAGGAACTCTTCGTGTCCTGTCTTCGGATTCCTCAGCTTCGCGATGATTCTGCTCGCTTCCCCGTGCTGTTCACGAGGTGTCTCGAATGAATAGACGTGTATGCGCTTGTTATATGCACAGACGCCCTTCA
>CAZKIT010000059.1:0-8983 GCA_964552905.1 uncultured Spirochaetaceae bacterium | reverse complement strand
CCGTATTCTCCGAAGCTTGCATGTCCGCTCTCGAACATGGAAGTGTCGCTCGGCGGCTACAAGGACGTGACCGACCAGGCTGTAACGGTGCGCTTCAAGATTGACGGAACGGAGAAGAGCTACTTCCTTGCATGGACCACGACGCCGTGGACGCTTCCCTCGAACCTTGCTCTCGCAGTAGGTGCTGACATCGACTATGTCGAAGTCGAGGATGAGGATGACGGCTGTCACTACTACCTTGCACAGAACCTCCTCGGCAAGTACTACAAGGACGGAAAGGGCTGCCGCATTGTCCGTACTCTCAAGGGAAAGGACCTTGTCGGAATGAAATACGAGCCTCTCATGCCGTATTTCGCTTCTCTCAAGGAAGTCGGTGCCTTCCAGGTCGTCACTGCAGACTATGTCACGGTCGAGGACGGATGCGGTATCGTACATACGGCTTCGGGCTTCGGTGAGGACGACTACAATACAATGAAGGCAAAACTTCCCCAGGTGCCGGTTGTCTGTCCGGTTGACGAGGAGTGCCGTTTCACAAGCGAGGTTCCCGACTGGCAGGGCATGTTCGTCAAGGATGCCGACAAGCCCATCATCGAATGGCTCAAGAAGAACGGAAAGCTCGTGAAGAGGGAGAACTATCTCCACTCATACCCCTTCTGCTACAGAACGGGAATGCCTCTTATCTACAAGGCTATGAGCTGCTGGTTCGTCAACGTACAGAAGATCAAGAAGACGATGCTGGAGTGCAACGACCAGATCACATGGGTTCCGGAGCACATCAAGTACGGACGCTTCGGCAAGTGGCTCGAGGGTGCCAGGGACTGGGCTATCAGCCGCAACAGGTTCTGGGGTAACCCGATTCCGATCTGGAAGTGCGACGGCTCTGATTACATCGAAGTCATCGGATCCGTGAAGGAACTCGAGGAGAAGTGCGGACAGAAGGTTGACGACCTCCACAAGCACTTTGTCGATAACCTCACATGGCCGAGCCCGGACGGAAAGGGCACGATGCGCCGTATTCCGGACATCTTCGACTGCTGGTTCGAATCGGGAAGCATGCCTTATGCACAGCAGCATTATCCCTTCGAGAATGCCGACAAGTGGGACAAGATCTTCCCCGCTGACTTCATCAACGAAGGCCTCGATCAGACGAGAGGCTGGTTCTATTCGCTGACCGTTCTTGCCGCAGGTCTCTTCGGAAAGCCGGCATTCGAGCACTGCATAGTATCCGGCATCGTGCTTGCGGAAGACGGAAGCAAGATGAGCAAGAGCAAGCACAACTACACCGACCCGATGGAGGTCGTCAGAGAGTACGGCGCTGATGCACTGCGCTTCGCTCTCATCAACTCATGCCTTGTCAGGGCGGATGACGTCAAGTATTCCGACGATCTCGTGAAGGACGTGCTCAAGGGGCTGCTCATTCCTCTCTGGAACGCTTATTCGTTCTTCGTCACTTACGCGAATATCGACGGCTATGAACCGTCAGAGACGGCAACCAAGGACCTGAAGAATCCTCTCGACAAGTGGATTATCTCGGATCTCGAGGCACTCATCGAGAAGACGACGAAGGCTTTCGACACATACCAGATCCAGGATGCGACACAGGCTGTAGTCTCATTCATCGATGACCTCAACAACTGGTACATCAGAAGAAGCAGAAGAAGATTCTGGAGAAGCGAGAACGACAGCGACAAGAAGGATGCATACAACACCCTCTACAGAGTGCTCATCACATTCTGCAAGGTTGCAGCCCCGATGATTCCGTTCGTCACCGAGACCATCTACCAGAACCTCAGAACAGACGACATGCCGATTTCCGTCCATCTCTGCGACTACCCCGAGTACAACGAGGAGGAGAGAGACAGAGTCAAGGAAGAGGAGATGAGAGTCGTCATGAAGGCCGTCGAGATGGGACGCTCTCTGAGGGCACAGTCCAACCTCAAGATCAGACAGCCCTTGAAGGAATTCATCGTCGTCAGCAGAAACAGCTCTGTCAGAGAGACTCTCGAGAAGGATATCGACATCCTGAAGGAGGAACTCAACGTCAAGAAGGTCTTCGTCAGGAAGAACGAGGAGGACCTCGTCACATATTCGGCAAAGGCCAACTTCAAGGTTCTCGGAGCAAAGCTCGGAAAGTCGATGAAGGAAGTCGCATCCCGCATCCAGGGTCTTGTAGGAGACAGAATCGAGAAGATTCTCAACGGTGAAAGCGAGAAAATCGAGTATTCGAACGGATCCATCGACATCACTGAAGGCGATCTTGTTGTCCAGAGAACAGAAAAGGAACATGTCAAGGTCCTCAACGAGGGTGATCTTACAGTCGGTTACGACACCGAGGTTACCCAGGAGCTGCTTCTCGAGGGTATCGCAAGAGACCTCGTGAGACTTGTCCAGACGGAAAGAAAGGACAAGGGACTGGACGTTGCCGATCATATACATCTCACGGTGGACGGCGATCCGACGATGAAGAGTGCTGTGGATATGTTCTCGGCATTCATTTCGAAGGAAACGCTTTCCGATTCCCTGACCTTTGCCCGCAACGACGGAAAGAAGGCCGAGATCAACGAAACGGAAGTCACTGTAAAGATTGAAAAAGCCTGAGGAATAACAGATGAAGAAAATCCTGCTCCCTGCATTGCTCCTTGTTCTCGTACTGACGGGATGTGTCCACAAGACACCGTTCACGAGCGAATACTTCTATCAGGCACTCGGTGAACCGGGTGAGATAGTCATGACCGCCGACATGGAGAGAATAAAGAGCGGGGAGCTTGGAGAGCTCGTCGACGAAAGCGTGCGGACGAACTCGATGGTGAAGAAGACAACAAGAGTCAGTGTCTCGATTGACACTGCATCATCCGACGACGGAGAGGAGTACTACGTCACGTCCGGTGCCGCAGAGGGTGACATATCGCGCTTTATCGTGAACACCGGGCTGTTCTTCTCCCCGCAGTTCTCGAAGGAGAAGGACGAAGGCACTGAATGGTACAGGCAGAAGGACGGAGACCTCAGTCTCTATGTTCCCCAGAGCGGAGTGCTGCTCTTCACCGACGGTGATTATCCGTCATTCTTCAGACGTTCATATTCGGAAAGGGAGATGGTCATCGACGATGAGACTGCCTCGCTGATGGCTTCATCCGCATTCTCTCTCTATGTGTTCGAACCGGAGAATCTGAGCGAAATAGGCTTCGAGCTTCCGGATACGGTACTCTCCGAAATCAAAGAGACCTGCCTTCTCTTCAACGAGAAAGAGGGGGATATAAAGCTCTCGGGATACATCAACACTACCAGTGACGGAACCGCGAGAGCCCTCAACACTCTCTTCAGGAACCAGATAATCCAGGAGAAAAGACGCGCGGGTGAGAAGCTTGACGTTTCGGCGCTTTCCGGTATCTTTATTACCAGTGGTACATCCGTTATCATAACGGACTATGCACTTTCAGGGGAAATGAAGGAAAACGCTAAGGCGCTCATTTCCGAGAGGCTTGGAGGATTGATCTGAATGCCTATCTATTCATATAAGTGTTCGTCCTGCGGAAACGAATACGATGCTTTCAAGAGCTTCGACGACTCCGACAAGGACGACGTGTGCCCCGCATGCGGGGGCATGGCCAGACGCATGATCACAGAACCGGGTGCCGTAATCTACAAGGGCTCGGGTTATTACTGTACAGACCACCCACATACGGAAGGATGCAGCTGTGCATCCTGTCAGGGGAGAAAATAATGGAAAAGAAGAGAATTCTTACCGGGGACAGACCGACGGGAAAACTTCACCTGGGTCACTACTGCGGTTCTCTCAGGAGCAGAGTTGCGCTCCAGGATGACTATGAGGAGTTCATTCTCATCGCGGATGTCCAGGCACTGACGACTCACTTCGAGAAGCCGGAACTGATATATGATTCGATTTATCAGATAACGATGGACAACCTCTCTGTAGGACTCGACCCGGAGAAGGTGACATTCATACAGCAGTCACAGGTGCCGTCAATCCACGTGCTTACCCTGTTCTACTCGATGATTACAACCTGCAACCACCTTCTGATCAATCCGACCATCAAAACCGAGGCAAGAAGCTACGGTTTCCAGGACGACAACAGGGAGTATGACTTCTCGAAGCTGACCTACGGCTTCCTGGGCTACCCGGTGAGCCAGACGGCGGATATAACATTCTGCAACGCGGATCTCGTTCCGGTAGGTGAGGATCAGGTTCCGCACATCGAATTCTCGCGTAAGCTCGTACGACGCTTCAACGAGATGTACGGTACATCGATAAAGGAGCCTGACTACAGGCTTTCTTCCGTATCGCGCCTCTGCGGCCTTGACGGCAACAGCAAGATGGGAAAGAGTCTGGGTAATGCAATCTACCTGAGTGACACTCCCGACGAAGTCTGGAACAAGATCCGCAATGCCAAGACTGATACCAACCGCATAAGCGTGAAGATTCCGGGAAACCCGGATGTATGCTCCGTCTATCAGTACCACAAGGCCTTCAATGAAGAGGGTGTCGAGAGCGTCAGATGCCGCTGCACCTCTGCCTCCATGGGCTGTGTGCAGTGCAAGAAGATGCTGAACGAGAAGATGAATGCGCTTCTTGACCCCATCCGCGAAAGGAGACACTACTATGAGGAGCATAAGGACGATGTCAGGGACATCATAAAGTCCGGCACGGCCAAGGCCAACGAAATCGGGAACCGCAATCTCGATGCCATAATGGAAAAGATGCATATCATGATATGACAGTGAAAGAGGAGGGCGACCTCCTCTTTCTTCAAGTATGATAAGAGAAATCTTCATCAAGGCGGGAATGCGGAAAGAGGAATTCTCTTGAAGGCAGGCGGGGCGAAGACCGTATCATTTATCCTCTGATGTCCTGACTGTATGTAAACCGATATAATTATCATATATTTTACATAATGACGGTCTCCGTTTCTTGATATTATTTTTCTGACAGACCTATAATCTTGTTATGGAATCGAGGTGGAAGAAATCGCGCTTTACCGTTACGGCCGTCCGTTACTATGTCATGTGGACGACGAAGTACCTGAGACCGGTACTCACGGATGATGTGAAACCGGCACTTGCGTCTCTCATAAGGAAGAGGGCGGGTGAGATTGACGTCACTGTCGAGAACCTCTCCGTTTCCTCTGACAGGGTAGCCATTGTTCTCGCCTCATCTCCTCTCAACGCTCCCCATTACATCGTGCAGCAGCTCAAGCGTGCGACATCGCTTTCCCTGAGAATGCAGTACCAGACGCTCAGGACGAGGATTCCCACACTCTGGAACCGTGAATACTACCTCAGAAGCCTCGATGCGGAGACCGAAGAGAAAGAGGAGGATTTCATCGAAGGGGAAAGAAGGAAATGATTTATATACTCTATGCAATACTCGGTCTTGTCGCTCTGTATCTTGTCTATGTGCTCTTCCTCTCAGTATGTGCACTCCTGGTTCCGAAGAAGGAATATGACAGGGAGAGTGCGTTTTACCGCTCCCTATTGAACAACTCGACGAGAAATATCCTGAAACTGCTGAGAATCCATGTTCATGTGGACGGCTTCGAGAAGGTCCCTGCGGACAGAAGATGTCTCTTCGTGTCGAACCACAGATCCAATTACGACCCGATCATTACATGGCATGTATTCAAGGACTGGCACATTGCATACATTTCCAAGAAGGAGAACTTCTCCATTCCCGTATTCGGCCGGTTCATCCGCAAATGCTGCTTCATGGCGATAGACCGTGAGAACGTGAGGAATGCAGTGCCGACGATAAGAAAGGCCGGAGATCTTCTTGCCAGGGGCGAAGTCTCGATCGGAGTCTACCCCGAAGGAACAAGAAGCAAGAAGTGCGTACTTCTTCCGTTTCATGACTGCATGTTCAGAATCGCAGAACTCGGATCGGCTCCGATAGTCGTTCTTGCCGTCAGCGGTACGGAGAAGATATTCACTAACATCAGGCATCTCAGAAGATCTGATATAAATATGACTGTCCTCGAGGTGATACCTCCCGAGAGAGTGAAGGAAATGAGATCCTGCGAGATAAGCGCGGAGGTGAGAGACCTCATGGAAGAGAAATTAAAAGAGGAAGGAAATAAGAAATGAGCAGAAGTTATCTATTCTGGAATTCCCTTGCGGGAAAGAGAAGCATGGCCGGACTTGAGGCCCTCAAGGCAAAACTCAACGACGACGAACTCGATATCGTCGATGTCATCGGTTTTCCCGGATACAGAGAGTATCTTTCGGGTATTCAGAGCGACGACAGGATCTACCTCATCGGTGGAGACGGAACACTGAACCGCTATGCAAACGAGATGGACGGAGTGAATCTTTCAAACGATGTCTATTACTATCCTGCAGGAACGGGAAACGACTTTCTGAAGGATCTGGGCAAGACTGTTTCGGACTGTCCCATCAGGATAAACCAGTATCTTGAAAATCTCCCGGTAGTGGAAGTGAACGGGAAGAAATACCGCTTTCTGAACGGCATCGGATACGGTATCGACGGGTACTGCTGCGAGGTCGGTGACAAGATGAAGGCAGAGAACAAGGAGAACATCAACTATACCTCCATCGCCATCAAGGGACTTCTTTTCCACTATCATCCGACTTCATGCACGATTACAGTCGACGGAAAGAAGTACGAATACAGGAAGGTCTGGCTCTGTCCGACGATGAACGGACGATATTACGGCGGCGGAATGATGGCGGCTCCGGATCAGGACAGACTGAACAAGGACGGCACACTCTCCGCAATGCTCTTCTACGGAAAAGGGCGGCTGAGCACGCTGATGGCATTCCCGTCAATCTTCAAGGGTGAGCACATCAACCACCACGATATGGTCGCCATACACACGGGAAAGGATATCACAGTCGAATTCGATGCGCCGACATCACTTCAGATAGACGGTGAGACGATTCTCGGTGTAACGAAGTACAGGGCATACAGCGTCAGATAGTCCAGTTCAGAGCCTCCGTCCGGAGGCTCTTATAAATGGTCTGAACTTATCTGGAACGGCTGACGCTCTGTCTGTGATTTTACATTCTTTTTACAATATTTTACATTTTCTGTATTTTGTTCTCCACATTTGAGCCATACACTGAAGGAGAAGGGTGGAGTAAGGGGAAAGTCCGCTATATAGAGTAAATGAGATGAAGAGAGTAATACTGGTTCTGTCTGTCGCAGTTCTGTGTGCGTTATCGCTGTTTGCGTCCGGCCAGAAGGAGACCGGACAGGATGATGCCGTCGATTCCGAAAGGCCCTATGCAGGTACAAAGCTTACGTGGTGGGTGAAAAGCAATCCCAACGTGCTTGCAGTATATGACAATCTGGGAGATACCCCATGGGCACAGTACGTCATGAAGGAGACGGGGATTGAAATAGAATTCATCTATGTCGATGAAGCGGATTATGATGACGAATTCGAGAGGATGATCAAGCTCAGAAGCTATCCCGACATAATAGAATATGAATGGACGAACTATCCTGGAGGCGCTGTCGCTGCAATCAATGACGGGGTTATCATCGACCTTAGTGACAGAATGGAGAAATGTGCCCCGAATCTGTCGGCTCTTCTTTCCTCTCATCCGGATATCGCGAATATGATTAAATCGGCCGGCGGCCAGTACTACTGTTTCCCCTTTCTGAGAGGACTGTCGTCCCCCAATATCACACAGTTTTCGAGCGGATTCGTCATCAGACAGGATGTTCTGGATGAACTCGGACTCTCCAGACCCGAGACCATTGACGAATGGGAGACTGTGCTAAGGGCGTTCAGGGAATACGGATTCGAGAAGCCGTTCGTGACGCGTCACGAATGGATGATCGATGTATGGTCGCCTTCATTTGACAACTGGGGGGACTTCTACGTCGAAGACGGAGTTGTCAGAAACGGCCTTGTGGAAGACAGCAGATACTCTGTCATCTCCCGCCTCCATTCATGGTATGAAGAGGGGCTCATCGAGAAAGACTACATGGATGCTGACAAGAAATCGAATGAAGAGGACTTCACGTCCGGTTCTTCCGGCGCATGCTATGCTCCCTTCGGACAGGGAATGGGAAACTACACGTCAATCATGCATTCCCTGGACAGCAGCATCACGGAAGACGATATAAGGGGAACCGTCCCCGTGACCAGCAGGAAAGGACAGAATGCAAAGTTCTCCAAAATGAACCAGATCTATGACTCTACAGGCCGTTCGGCAGCAATTTCCACCAGGTGCAGCAACGTCGAAGCTGCAATGTGGCTCCTTGACTGGATGTACGGGGAAGAGGGAAATCTCTGCTGCAACTTCGGTATAAGAGGAGTGACGTATGTGATGAAGGACGGTGTTCCGACATATACGGACTTCATTCTCAATAACAGGGAATACACGTCAGCGACTGTGCTTGCGCTCTACACACGCGCATCCACCAGCAGTGTCTGTGTCCAGGATGAAGAGTACATAAGGCAGTACTATACTCTCTCAAATCAGAAGGAGGCTCTTCTTCTTTCTCTCAGAACAGATATGGCAGAGCATTCCTTCCCGTCGGGAGCAACCGTCAGCGAGGAGAATTCGAAGGAATTCGCCGTGATCATGACCGACGTCAAGGCCTACGTCAGAGATATGGAAGAGGGCTTCATAACAGGAGAATTCCCCCTGAATGAGGAAAGCTGGAATCGCTACGTCAGCCAGCTCAGGGACTTCGGCATTGAAAGGGCCGTCGCAATCAAGCAGGCCGCCTACGACGCATATATGGGTGTATAACCCGGAACATAACCCTGAAGAGCCCGGATAATCCCGGGCTTTTCTGCTGTCCTCTTTCTTCTGTTTGACAGGGTGGAGCGTATTGAGGAGAATATATCTCAGCTCAGAGAAGGAGGAGCGTGCAGTGAAGGATACAGGTGAATTCAGCTTTCTCGGAAAATATATCGGTGCGACGCTGACCGCCATAGACAGCACTCCCTACTGGATGGAGAAGAAGCATCTCACAAGCAGCAATACCGTCATA
>CAZKIT010000058.1:0-9045 GCA_964552905.1 uncultured Spirochaetaceae bacterium | reverse complement strand
ACGTCGGCTTCATGACAGTCGAAAAGATAGCAGCGCTTAAGGGAGCAACCTTCCGAAAGCGCTGTTTTCGTCCCTGCCGGACAGCGAAAATCGACGACGGCAAAGCCCTGCTCGTAGAGCCCCTGACATTCATGAACAGCTCCGGCGAAGCTCTCAACGGTCTGGTGAAGGACACGGATCCCCTTATCGTGATATGCGATCAGATGGATCTTCCTCCGGGAAAGGTCAGAATAAAGATGAAGGGCGGAAGCGCCGGTCACAACGGACTCAAGTCCATAATCTCCGTCTACGGAGAGAACTTCATCCATGTCTACATCGGAATCGGGAGACCTGAGGACGGTGACATCGTGAGTCATGTGCTCTCTTCCTTCAGCGAGGATGACAGAAAGAAGATAGATGATGCCGTCTCGCGTGCCGCAGATGCCGTTCTGGATATAGTTGAAGGTAAAAGCGTCAATGAAGTCATTCAGCGAGTCAATTCTTTCCAGGGTTAAGATTCCCCCCGAGGGGAGACTTCTTGCCGCCTTCTCGGGAGGCGAGGATTCCCTGTTTCTTCTCGCCGCTCTCTCTTTTCTTGCTCCGGAGAGGACAGAAGCCCTCTATGTCAATCATAACATAAGAGGAAAGAAGGAACTCGAGAGGGAGATTGCACTCAACAGGAAGAATGCATCTCTTCTCGGCATTCCCTTTCACACCGCAGTAATTCCCGAGGGAAAGATATTGAAGCGTGCCCGGGATGAGAACACCGGCGTTGAGGCTGCGGCGAGGGACGAGCGCTACAGGGCGCTGAAAAGCTATGCCCGGGAGAACAGCTTCGACTGGATTCTGACGGCACACCATGAGGACGACCAGAGTGAGACCGTTCTCATGAGAATGCTGGATTCTTCGCCTTTCTGGCAGTGGGGAGGAATAAGGGAGAGGGACGGCATTGTCGTGCGGCCCATGCTTTCCGTCTCCAAGAGCGAGATAAGGGAATGCATCCGCGAAAGCGGTCTCGATTACTCCGTCGACAGCACGAACGGCGACACCCAGTACAGACGCAATTACATAAGACACGAGATACTTCCCCTCATAACGGACGAGGAGAAGAGGATGATATCGCATATAGCGGAGAATGTGGCGGCAATGAATACAGATACGGTCGGCTTCACGGTCCTGAATCCGTTTTATGCATCATTCAGCCGCAGTGCGTTTCTTTCTTCTCTTCCTGTCACGAAGGAGAAGACGCTCTATGCCGTCTTCTCCGCATTCGGCGAGAAGGAGAGAGTGTCGAGGAGATATCTATGCGAAATCATGAATGCGGCGGAAAGGGGAAGTACGAGAGTCGCCAATGAAAGATACATATTCTACATCATTCGGGACGAAATCAGGGCATACCGCAGGATTGCACCTTTCTCTTCCCCCTTCAGGGGGCTGGATACTCTTCTTCCCGAAGGTCTCCGGCTGGATAACACCTCTTTCGGGCCTCTGACGCTGAAAATCAGAGCGGATGTGCTCTCTTCCTCTGTCATCAGAACGAACAGGAAGGGAGACACGATAGAACTTGTTGACGGAAAAAGAAAGGTTTCGTCTCTTTTAAAAGAGAGAAAAGTTCCTTATGCTTTAGTACTGGATACAGACGGTGTGATAAATGCGGTCTTCACATCGTTCCTCGGAGGAAGAGACCGTCTTTCATCTTCCATGAAGGGGACTGACGGAGAATATTTGAGTATAATCACGGATAAGGATAATTAAAGGAAAAGAATAAATGAACAGCTTCTGGGTATTTATGGAAAACTACGGTTTCGTCTATAACTCGACCATACTCATAGCCATTCTCGGAATCTTCACGGTGAAGAACATCGTGAGACTTCTGGAGAAGGCTCTGATCAACAGCACCATCGACAACTCTCTGGTGGGATTCATCATGGCAATCGTGAGGATCCTGCTCTACCTCGGACTTCTCTTCATATGTCTGGGACGTCTGGATATACCTCTCACGGGTGTTGTAAGTGCAATCAGCGCACTCACACTGGCAATAGGCCTTGCCGTTCAGGACATCATCGGAGGTGTCGCTAACGGAATCATGATGGTCACGAGCAATCTCTTCAAGGTGAACGACTTCGTTGACATCGGCGGCTATTCGGGATCGGTGAAGGAGATAAAGCTTCTGCATACGGTTCTCGTCACCGGTGACAACAAGACGATTACGATACCGAACAAGGTGGTGTTCTCCTCTTCGATAACGAACTACTCCGTCTACAAGGTAAGAAGGCTCGACACCCTTTTCGGTGTTGATTATGACGCCGACATCGAAAAGGCGAAGAAGGTTCTCTCTGATCTTGTCGTGTCATGTCCTCTCGTTCTCAAGGATCCCGCTCCCAAGGTCGTCGTCAAGGAACTCAAGGACAGTGAAATCGATATCCTTGTCAGAACATGGGTCAATTCGTCGGACTACTGGGACCTTGTCTGGTATCTGAATGAAAAGGGTATGGAAGTACTCAACAGTAACGGAATCGAAGTTCCGTATCCGCAGCTGACAATCAGCTACAGGAAGGAGGAAAAGGCATGATTGAAGAACTTCTCCAGAGTGAAACATATGTAAGAAGCAACGTGGCGGTGATCGTTGCAGTCATCGTCTTCCTCATCTCCCACTTTCTCTGTTCCATGCAGGGTATGGGGCGCAACAAGATAGGAAAGGTCGCGAAGAGCCTTTCCAGGGCGGAAAAGTCCCTCGCTCTCTTCACTTCCGGGTCGCAGGAGGGAAAGCTCGAGAGGAGAAAGGCACGCAAGCTTCTCATCGACGTCAGGGTGAGAGTGCGCAATTCGGGCTCTGTACTCCAGGTCTACCTCTACGAAGGTTACGACAATCCGACGGTGAATCAGATAATCGCAAAGCTTTCAGCTGTGGAAAATGAATGCGATGATGTCGCAGTTGACTACAACAACTCGAAGAAGGAGGAGATGATGGGACACCTTCTGGATATGAAGAAGATGCTCGAACAGGCCGGGATAATGCTTGCCGCCGTAAAGGCTGAAATCGAAGAGGACGGCAAGAAAGTCATCTAATCCACAGAAACTACACCTTCGGGTGTGAAATCTTCGCTTTTATTCGGTTATCTTTTCTGATAGGTGTTTCACTTGTGGGAACTCCCGATAAAAGATACTATATTTCGAAAAAGGATATTTAATGGACAATTTCGATAAAGACAGGAAGGATGATGTAGTGGAGGGCGAAAGCGTCAGCCCCGACAAGGACGAAAAGCCTTCCGACAAAAAGGATGATACATCCGGAAAGAAAGAGAACATGTACGACAAGTACCGATACTGGGGATCCGATGACAGAAAAGGCGGCTCGGGAAAGGGACCGAAGAACTCGGTTCATAACCGCATCGCACTTGTTGTCCTCATTCTCCTCGCCGTCTCCTTCTTCTTCGTCTTCTTCCAGGATTCGAAGAGTGCCAGGGCTACCAAGACCACATACTCGGAGTTCATCTCTCTTGTTGACAGCGGCAGTGTGACGAGCGCCGAAATTGTCGGCAGCACCAACATAACCTACGTCACGACGGACGGCGGCTACTATTCGACCCGCATTCCGTATTCTGATCTGACTCTGACATCCCGTCTTCTCTCGAAGGGGGTGAACCTCTCGGGGGCTGCGGAGACCACATCCATATGGGTGATTCTCCTTGAATTCCTCCCGTGGATAATCTTCATATTCCTCATGATCAGCATGCTGCGCTCCACAGGCGCAATGGGCGGAGGAAAGATGATGGGGTCCTTCGGAAAGTCACTTGCAAAGGAATATGAGGCGAAGGACAACAAGACGACGTTCAAGGACGTCGCAGGGCAGAAGGAAGCGAAGTATGAACTCCAGGAAATCGTGGACTTCCTGAAGAATCCCGAACGCTTCACGAAGATCGGAGCCAAGATACCCAAGGGATGTCTTCTCGTAGGACCTCCGGGAACAGGAAAGACACTCCTTGCGCGTGCAGTCGCAGGAGAAGCGGGGGTATCATTCCTGCATACTTCCGGTTCGGACTTCGTCGAGATGTTCGTCGGTATGGGCGCTGCAAGAGTCAGGGACCTTTTCGAACAGGGAAGAAAGAGCGCACCGTGCATCATCTTCATCGATGAGCTCGATGCAGTGGGACGCTCAAGAGGCTCGGGACTCGGAGGCGGACATGACGAGCGCGAGCAGACCCTGAACCAGATGCTTGTAGAGATGGACGGTTTCTCCAATGAACCCGGTGTCATCGTGCTTGCGGCGACCAACCGTCCCGATGTACTTGATCCGGCACTCCTCAGACCCGGCAGATTCGACAGACAGGTCACTGTTGCGCTTCCTGACGTGCAGGAAAGACTCGACATTCTGCGTATACATACAAAGAAGGTCAAGCTCAACGAAGACGTGGACCTTGCGCGCATTGCCCGTGCCACTCCCGGCACAAGCGGCGCAGACCTTGCCAACATGGTCAACGAGGCTGCACTCTTTGCGGCACGCAAGAATGAGACCATCGTGACGATGGATGACTTCGAGGCGGCACGTGACAAGATCATTCTCGGAGTCGCCAAGAAGAGCGCATTCATGACGGAGGACGAAAAGAGGGCAACAGCCTACCACGAGGCGGGGCATACGCTTCTGCACTATTATCTCAAGCACGTCGATCCGCTCCACAAGGTGACCATCATACCTCACGGACAGGCACTCGGCATTACCATGAGCCTCCCGGAGAAGGACCAGTATACGATACAGAAGAGCTATCTCCTGGACAGAATAAAGATCTGCATGGGAGGATTCGCGGCAGAGAAGATAGTCTACGGAGAGACGACGACGGGAACCAGCAATGACATCAAGCAGGCGACGAGCATGGCTCAGCGCATGGTCACTGAATGGGGTATGTCGGACCTCGGGTTCATCAATCTCTCCGACGGAGGGGAACCCCTCTTCCTCGGCCGTGAGATCGCACAGCACAAGGACTACTCGGAAGAGACTGCGAAGAGAATCGACGAAGAGATGCAGAAGATCCTCTCATCCTGCATGAAGGAGACGATGGATATACTGACGACGCACCGCGACCAGCTGGATACTCTAACATCCGCTCTTGTTGAAAAGGAAACCCTTGACGACAGGGAGATCAGAGAGATGTTCGGTTTCGAGGCAGTCGAACATGTAACGGATCTGAAGTGAGTATGGCGGTAGATACACTACACAAACGGAATTTCTGCATCATCGCGCACATTGACCACGGAAAGAGCACTCTTGCCGACCGTTTCATCGAGAAGGCAAGACTCGTTCAGACACGCGGTCCTCTCGAGACCCAGATTCTCGATAACATGGATATCGAGAGGGAAAGAGGCATCACGATAAAGAGCCAGGCCGTGACCATCCCCTATACGGCGTCTGACGGAGAGGAGTACGAACTCAATCTCGTCGACACTCCGGGCCACGTCGACTTCACATATGAAGTGAGCCGTGCCATCTCGTCATGCGAGGGCGCGCTCCTTCTCATCGATGCGACACAGGGTGTGGAGGCGCAGACGCTGGCAAACCTCTACCTTGCAATGGAGCACAATCTCGAGATAATCCCCGTCATCAACAAGATAGACCTCGCTTCGGCAGACATAGACTCATGCATGAAGCAGATAGATCATGATCTGGGACTTGACAGTGACATGGCTGTCAAGGTCAGTGCGAAGACAGGCGAAGGAGTCGACGGTCTCTATGAGGCCATTGTCAACTATATTCCCGCTCCGACGGGAAAGAAGGAGGATCCGCTGAGGGCCCTCATCTTCGATTCGCACTACGACCCGTACCGTGGTGTCATTGTCCATGCGAGAATATTCTCGGGAGAGATACATACCGGTGACGAGATAGTCTTCATGCATTCGAATGCGGTATACAAGGTCGAGGACCTGGGACTTTTCCAGATAAACCTCGTATCGAAGGAAAGTCTCGAGGCGGGAGATGTCGGTTACTTCATCGCAGGCATAAAGAACATCAGCGACATCCGTGTCGGTGATACGATAACCGGAAAGGAGAATCCTTCCCCCGAGCCGCTTCCAGGCTTCAAGGAAGTGAAGCCTGTGGTATTCTCATCGATTTATCCCGTCGATTCGAATGACTACGAAGAGCTCCAGGATGCAATAGAGCGCCTCAAGCTCAACGATGCATCGCTCATGTACGAGAAGGACAGTTCGGCTGCTCTCGGCTTCGGCTTCAGATGCGGCTTTCTGGGAATGCTTCACCTTGAGGTCATACAGGAGAGAATCGAGAGGGAGTTCGATCTTTCGATCGTCTTCACGTCTCCCTCCGTCCGCTATACGGTGCATATGAAGAACGGAGAGATACTCCATATAGACAATCCTCTCGAATATCCCGATCCGATGAAGGTCGACTATGCCGAGGAGCCTTACATTCAGGCGAACATCATAACGCCCTCGGAATATGTGGGCTCCATCATAACGCTCTGCCTCGAGAAGAGGGGCGTGCAGACGCAGATGAACTATCTTGACACGAAGAGAGTCGAGCTCATCTACGAGATGCCGCTCTCGGAAGTCCTCTTCGATTTCTATGACAGGCTCAAGAGCATATCACGCGGCTATGCGTCGTTCGACTACAACGTAATCGGAGAGAGAAGAACAGAGCTCGTGAGAATGGAGATACTCGTCAACGGAGAGAGCGTCGATGCGCTCTCCTCTCTGGTGTTCAAGGGAAATGCACAGGCAAGGGGAAGGCAGATAGTCGAACGCCTCCAGAAGGAGATTCCCCGTCAGCAGTTCAAGATAGCAATCCAGGCTGCAATCGGCGGCATGATAATAGCCCGCGAGACAGTCAACGCCTACCGCAAGGATGTCACTGCAAAGTGCTACGGCGGAGACATATCGCGTAAGAGAAAACTGCTTGAAAAGCAGAAGGAAGGAAAGAAGAGAATGAAGATGGTCGGTAACGTCGAAATACCGCAGTCCGCATTCCTTGCAGTCCTGAAAACAGGAGAGGACGAGAAATAAAATGGAAAGAAAATCATGGGGAAAGACACCCGACGGAAAGGAAGTCGACGTCTACACACTCAGTGTCGGAAAGTTCATATTCAGCGTCATGACAAAGGGGGCGACAATCCTTTACTGGGGAACGGAGGACTGGAACGCAGTCCTGACTCATCCTGCACTGGATGACTTCTACAAGCCGGGTAACAGCCACCGCGGTGAAGTCGTGGGGCCGTATGCGAACCGCATTGCGAACGCCTCGTTCACACTCGACGGCGTCACATATAACCTCGACAAGAATTTCCACGGTATTCACACACTTCATTCCGGTTCTGCCAACTGGGGTGATAAGGTTTGGTCGGTCGAAGGTGTCAGCGAGAACAGCATAACGCTTTCGGTTTCCACCCCTGACGGATGCGGAGGATTCCCCGGCGCACACGAGGCCATGATCACCTACATGATAAGCGACGAAGGGGAGCTTGTACTTTCGTACACCGTGCGTTCGACGAAGAAGTGCCCCGTTGCCGTGACGAACCACGCATTCTTCGTTCTCGACGACAGGGACGACAGGGAACTCATGATCACCATTCCTGCAGAGAAGTATGTCGCTGTCGATCCCGAACATCTGATTCCGCTTGAGAGCGCTCCGAACGACACAGAGGGGACGGACTACGATTTCCGCACTCCGACAAGACTGGGCTCGAGACGCGGCGGCAGGTACGACAATACATGGTGCCTCGATGAAAACGCAGTCCTCACTGCGGAGGGAAACAGGGCGAAGCTGAGCATGCGGACAAGCGAGAAGGGCGTACAGATGTATACGGGAGAGAGCCTCCCTCAACCTTTCGCCGGTATTGCATTCGAGAGCGGCCAGTATCCGGATACTCCGAACAGACCGGACTTCCCGCAGGCATTTACAGATAACGGCGAAGAGTACAGGTCAACGACAGTATATTTCCTCGAGATGAAATAAAGGGAGCGAGAAATGAAGGTTAAGATCATCGGCATAACAGGCGGGTCGGGCTCTGGAAAGAGCACAGTCGTGAGGAGAATCAAGGAACGCTATCCCGATGCGGTACTGATAGAGCAGGACAACTACTACAAGTCAGCATCCTTCGTGAACAACGACAACATAACAGCCTACAACTTCGACCATCCCGATGCCTTTGACATGGATCTTCTTCTCGACAATATAAAGTCCCTCAAGGAAGGAAAGTGCTGCCAGATGCCGCAGTACGACTTCGTTCATCACAGGAGAAAGGACGAGACAGTCACTGTCCATCCGAGCTCGATAATAATTATCGACGGCCTCATGGTCTTCTACGACGAGCGCATCAGGGACATGCTGGATCTCAAGCTCTACGTCGACACTCCGTCCGACATCAGGTTCATCCGCCGCCTGCAGAGAGACGTCAAGGAGAGGGGACGCACGGTCGAATCGGTCATCGAACAGTACACGAAGGTTGTCCGGCCGGGACACTTCAACTTCATCGAGCCCAGCAAGTCCTATGCCGACATCATAATTCCGGAAGGCGGATACAACGACAAGGCGATGGAAGTCATCTTCTCCTTCATCGGAACGATGATGGACAAGTGCCTCAGATAATCCTTTTCCTGAAGCCGGTCCTCTTCCGGTGCAGCTGAATCATCAGGGACTTTCCCCCTGGAGAGAGGGAGAGTCCCTTTCCTTCACAGAGTTTCCGGACGGCTGGAGGAAGCATAAGAAGCGGCAGTCATGTTCCGCTTTTCGTCTTCTGTCATCTTTTATGACAGTGCCGGGAAAGACTTTTCCAAAGAAAGATAAAAGAATACCATCCACGCTGGATATATATAGGAGAACCCTCCGTATGAAAAAATCAATGACAGCTCTGGTGATTGTAGTCCTGCTGCTCTCAATCACCCTTTTCTCATGCAGCAACAGGACGCCGGAAGCCGCTGTCGCCTATGTCGACTATGCTGACGGCAGCGAAGAAACAGATACCCTCATCATAAAGAACGGAAAGGTGACGCTTCCGCGTTCTCCCCAGAGGGACGGCTACGACTTCGACGGCTGGCTTGTGAACGGTACACTCTACAAGT
>CAZKIT010000057.1:0-9102 GCA_964552905.1 uncultured Spirochaetaceae bacterium | reverse complement strand
AGGGCAACATCCTCCGGTGCCTGTGTATTTCCCGGTAACGTAGTGCTCGAAGCACCTGGGCTAATCAACGGGTATGAGTCGTCACCTCCTCATACCCCGGGGCTTGCCCCGTGGGTTGTTGATGAGAACATCCATCGAGAAGGTGATGTGTCATGACACCTGTGAGTGTGTCGCCGCAGCCGACTGTATTGACGACAGGAAGGGAGAGAGTGTTTCCGATTGTACTCATCTTCTTTCCGTCGAAGCACCATGTGGGCCACTTCCCGCGTGTAATCACACTCATCACGCCGTACTCTTCATGCAGCTCGTGCATCTTTTCCCAGACAGCTTTCTGTACCTCCCTGTTCTCATTTTCCTCGGAAATCTGTGAGGCTATATTGAATGTCGAGCAGAATTCCGTGAGGTTCGGTTTGATTATCACCGGTCTCGCTGACAGGGTTGAGATGAGGTCCTTTCCCTTGATGTCCACGACTGTCAGCTTTCCGTTCTCCGTGCATTTCCTGACGATGTCCGGAATGAGAAAGTCGCTGTAGCCGGGAGCCTTCGTTCCCGAGATTATGACTGCAGCATGGCTCTCTTCCTCTTCCTCGAAGAGGGAGAAGAGACTCTTTGAAGCGTGCGGCTCGACTTCAGCTGCCTCTTCGACAAGCTCTGTCGATGTTCCCTTCTCCTCGTTTATGAGTGTCGTGCATGTCCTCGTCTCCGCTTCGGAGAGAAAGTACCTGATGCTTATTCCCTCCTCTCTGCAGAGGGAGACGAACTCGCTGACTCTCGGTCCGCCGAGCTGGGTTATGTTCAATGCCGGGCGGCCGAGCCTGGTGAGGACGCGTGTGACGTTTATCGCCTTTCCGGAGGCAACACAGGTATGGACCGTGCTTCTGTTGACCTCGTTCTCCCTGAACGAGGGGAAGACGAGAACCTTCTGGAATGTCGGTGCAAGTCCTATCGTGAGGACGCTGTCCATCACTTTGCCATCCTGTAGATTTCTTTTATGTCTTCCTTCGTGAGCTTCATGATGTCACCTATGGTGCGTGTAGAGTGGAACGAGCACTTTTCGGCAAGTTCCTCGATATCATCATCGGTCGGGAAGATGTTCATGTCGCTGAGGCGGATCGGCATATTGATCGAGCGGTAGAACTTTTCATACTCTGTGATTGTCTTCTCTCCATCCATGACGAAATCGCCGCTGGGCTCTATCGAGTAGAGCGAATAGCCGAGTGCGGCGAAACGCTCCGGTGCCGAGCGTAGTGTGTATCTTGCCCAGCTGGGCCAGACTGCACTGAGACCTGCACCATGTGCGATGTCATACTTTCCCGAGAGCTCATGTTCTATCTGATGTGTCGCCCAGTCTCCCTTCGAGGAGTTGCCGGCAGCCATGAGACCGTTATGCGAGAGTGAGGACGCCCACATCAGCGTTGCCCTTGCATCATAGTCCGACGGATCGGAGAGAACCCTGTATCCGGCATCCCTTACGGTTTTGATGAGGGCGAGAGAGAGGGAATCCGTGAGAGAGAGAGTCTCCTTCACGAAGAACCTTTCGAGAGTATGCATCTGGATGTCGACAATAGCGCATTCCGTCTGATAGGGTGGAAGGGAATATGTCAGAACCGGGTCCAGAAGTGCGAATTTCAGACGGCAGAGATCGCTGTTGCAGCCGCGCTTGAGATTGTCCTCTTCGTCGTTTGTTATGACAGAGCTGTCGCTCATCTCGCTCCCTGCCGCCGCCATCGTAAGAATGCATCCGACGGGAAAGGATGCCTGTGGAACTGCCTTCTTTGAATAGAAGTCCCAGACGTCACCGTCGTACGCAAGGCCGTAGGCAATCGCTTTCGACGAATCGATTACAGAACCGCCGCCGACGGCAAGGATGAAGTCGACGCCTTCCTCCTTCGCTTTCCTGATTCCCTTCCTTACAAGCGAGAGTCTCGGGTTCGGTACGACTCCTCCCAGAAGCGTGTACCTGATGTCTTCCTTATCCAGAAGTGATGTGATTCTGTCCAGAAGACCGTTTTTTTCAACACGGTCCGAACCGTAATGAATGAGAACCTTCTTCGCATTCTCATTCTTCAGTTCCAGTGCAACGTTATCTTCTGCGTTTCGTCCAAGGGTGATTCTTGTAGGTGCATAGTATGAACTCAGTGCCATTTCTTCTTTTTCTCCTACATCTGATGATAATGGATTGAAGCGGAGCGTGAAAGTCAAATTGTGCTATTGATGAAATATCTCGTGATTAACTAAACTTGAGGAATGAAAACCGTAGTAATCGGAAGGGGATGTGTCGGATCGACCGTCCTTCATAACATATATGGAAAGGGCAGTGTATACTCCCTGGTCGACGAGGAGCGTTATTCCGCACTCGAGCCGATCATCTTCAACGGCAGCCGTCTCGATGTCGAGACGATAACACCTGAAACTCACTTCAAGGCCGACCTCATCATAGATACCGTCAAGAACTTCTCCCTTGGCGAGACAATTCCCCTCATGGCTCCCTTCGTCGGTGACAATACACTTATCCTTCCTCTCGAGAACGGAATCGAGAGCGAGGATGTTCTCGCTTCAGCATTCGGACGGGAGAAGGTCGTAAGGGCATTCATCGCTTCCCTCAGTACGCAGAGGGATGGAAATGTAATCACGTCATTCTCTCCCGGTATCATCACGTTCGGTGAGGAGAATGGTACGGAGAGTGAAAGAATTATCAAGGTTCGAGATTATCTTTCATCGACCGGTCAGCCTTTCCGTGTCTCAGGTGACATCAGACACGACCAGTGGATAAAGTACATGTCGAACACATGCTTCAACACGCTCACTGCACTCATGGAGTACGACTACGGCACGTTCATGGCATCGGAGAATCTTCTCAGGGCTGTGAGACTTGTTGCGAAGGAAGTACAGAGTGTTGCCGCGGCAGAGTCCGTTACGATAACGCAGGACGAAATAGAAAACATGATAAAGTTCAACATGTCGCTTCCTCCCCGCGGCCGGAGCAGCATGTGTGACGATGTCATTGCCGGACGCAGAACGGAGAACAGGTGGTTCTGCGGGACACTATCCGCAAAGGCGAAGAAGCACGGCCTGAAGACTCCGTATTCTGATCTTCTCTATATGCTTCTGGAGGCGAAAAGTGGACGATAAGCTCATAAGAGAAGAGGCTGTTGCCTACACGTCCCTCGTCTCCTACTTCGGCGGGGATGAGGATAAGGCCTGGAGCGTGCTCAGTTCCCTTGACGCCGATTTCTCGTCGGCCTTTGCCTCCTATACGCGTGAGTTCACTTCGGATGCCGGGGAGGAGGCCGCCTTCAATTCCATCTGGCGTGATGTGCGTTCTTCCTTCGACTCCTGCCGCATTCCATTTTCGATAGAGAAATACTCATCACCGTATTCATCAGTGCATTTTCTCTATCTCAGCGGGGACAGAACCGTTCTTGAAGGCAGAAAACTCTGTTTCCTCGGCTCTGTCATGCCTTCTCTCCAGGCCCGCCGCGACACTGCCGAGACTGTAATCGAAGCCGTCCGTAACGGATATTCCATCGTGGCTCCCTTCGATTCGGGACTTGGCCCGTATGCGCTCTCCGTAGCCCTCAAAGAAGGAGGAAAGACTGTGGCTGTGCTCTCGTCCGAACTCACGAAGTGTCCTAACGAGAACCTTCTTCCGCTCATGCAGAACATATATGAAAAGGGTCTGCTCGTAACGCAGTTCTCCCCGTTCACGAAGAGGGAGAAGTGGCATGTGGTTCTCCGTAACCGTTTCCTCTCGTCATTCGCTGATGCCTTCTATATGGCCGAGGAGAAGGACGGAGGTCCCGGATGGGCTGTCTTCGACGCAGCCATGAAGAACGGAATCAGGTGCGCACTTTCATCGTCCGCCGTCGCCAACCCCAACTTCTCCTGGTGCGGAGAGAGGGCCCGTAGCGGGGCCGTGGTAATCAGAAAACCACGGGAGATAAAATCTCTCTTTGCCTCACAGCGCAGGAAAAGGACGACAGCTGCAGATGACTCCGGTCCTGACCTCTTCTCCTACTCTGATGAGCCTGATAAGTCTTGACCTAACCTTACTGTGAGAATAACATCTCATTAATTTGTTCAAAAGGATATTTTTATGAAACCGATTACAGCTAACGAGCTAAGAAAAAAGTATATCGAGTTCTTTGTCTCCAAGGGACACAGACAGATTTCGGGTGCATCACTCATCCCTGAGAATGACCCGACCGTCCTCTTTACAACCGCAGGCATGCATCCGCTTGTACCGTATCTCCTCGGAGAGGAACATCCGGCAGGAACGAGGCTCTGCGACTATCAGAAGTGTATCCGTACTGGAGATATCGAGTCAGTGGGTGATCCGAACCATCTTACATTCTTCGAGATGCTCGGCAACTGGTCACTCGGTGCATATACAAAGACGGAGATGATCGGTTACTCCTTCGAATTCATGACACAGGTTCTCGGAATTCCCGTCGAGAAGCTTTCCGTAACCGTTTTTGCCGGTGATGAGTCAGTTCCGCGGGACAATGAGGCTGCCGAAAAGTGGAAGAGCCTCGGAATCCCCGAGGACAGAATCTACTTCATGCCCAGAGAGGATAACTGGTGGGGACCTGCGGGAGAGACTGGACCGTGCGGACCCGACAGCGAGATGTTCATCGATACCGGACGCGAGAAGTGCGGACCGGACTGCAAGCCGGGATGCCACTGCGGCAAGTATTTTGAAATCTGGAACGACGTCTTCATGCAGTACCGCAAGGAAAAGGACGGCACATTCCATGAGATGGAGAGGAAGTGCATCGACACAGGCATGGGCATCGAGAGGACGATAGCGATTCTCCAGGGCAAGAAGAGTGTCTATGAGACAGAGGTCTTCCAGCCCATCATCAGAGCCATCGAGGGACTGTGCGGAAAGAAGTACGGCGACAACGAAGAGGATGACGTTTCAATCCGCATCATCTCCGACCATGTGAGGACATCGGTCTTCATCCTTGGTGACCAGAAGGGTATGGCACCGGGAAATGTCGGGCAGGGCTACATTCTGCGCCGTCTCATCAGAAGAGCTGTCAGACACGGCAAGAAGCTCGGAATCGAATCATACTTCCTTTCCCAGCTTGCCCAGGTTGTTCTTGATCTCTACGGCGAACCGTATCCTGAACTTATCGAGCACAGGGATTTCATCTTCAGCGAACTCGAAAAGGAAGAGGAGAAGTTCAGCAAGACCATCACGAACGGCGAGAAGGAGTTCGAGAAGATGCTTCCGAACCTCATGAAGGGCAACAGCAGGGTAATCGGCGGAAGGATTGCGTTCAAGCTCTACGATACTTACGGTTTCCCCATCGAGCTGACGGAAGAACTCGCCGCGGAGCACGGCTTCACGGTTGACAAGGAAGGTTTCAAGGCTGCCTATGAGAAGCATCAGGAGATTTCCCGTGCCGGAGCAGAACAGCAGTTCAAGGGAGGACTTGCCGACCACAGCGAGGCAACCACGGCACTTCATACTGCAACACACCTTCTGCACAAGGCACTCTGTGTAGTACTCGGAGGCTATGTGAAGCAGCTCGGATCCAACATCACAGCCGAGAGACTCAGATTCGACTTCAACCACCCGCAGGCACTTACGAAAGAGGAGCTGAAGAAGGTCGAGGACCTTGTAAACGAGCAGATACAGAAGGACCTTCCCGTTGTCTGCGAGACCATGACTCTTGATGAGGCAAGGGCGAAAGGTGCGGCTGCCCAGTTTGATGCCAAGTACGGAGAGAAGGTCAAGGTCTACTCGATCGGCGACTTCTCGATTGAGGTATGCGGAGGTCCGCATGTCGAACATACCGCCCAGCTCGGACACTTCCGTATTGTGAAGGAACAGTCGTCATCTGCCGGAGTCAGAAGAATCAAGGCTGTTCTCGAGAAATGAGACATTAAATACTGCCCTGCTTGATGCAGGGCAGTAACATTACGGATTCCGGAACCTCACTTCTTAGGAAGGATTTCCATCAGATCACGCATGGTGTTCTCATAGAAGATTCTGCTGTTCTTCTGCCATATCTCCCATGAGAGGGTTTTGAAGTCACTGTTCTTTTCCGGTTCCCTGCAAAGGTCCTCGACTGCGACGCCCAGCACTTCGGCAGTCGTCCAGAGACTGTGTTCATCCGGCCTGCTTTCTCCCTTCTCGTGTCTTGAAACGGTTTTGGGATTGATTCCCGCACGACGTGCCAGCTCAGCCTGCGACCATCCTTTCTCAAGACGCAGTCTCCTGATGTTCGCACCGATTATCAGTGCAGATGTATTCTTCTTTTCATTTGGCATGTTTTTAATTATACCTAATCAGATGTGTCCTGTCTTTGGACATTTTCAAGGACAATATAACGGTAAACGGGGACAAGTACAGACAAGTACGGACAATTAACGGGCTGCTTCGGTGACAAGCATGCCACAGGCGGCCTTCTTGTCCTGTCCCTTGCTTCTCCTTATCGTATATGGAATGCCCAGTCTGTGAAGCTCTGCAGTGAATTCCCTCACTTCTCTTTCACCCGGGGACGTGAAAGGAAGAGACGGAATCGGATTCCATCTGATGAGATTCACGAGAACCTCCAGTCCTTTTGTGAACTGTTTCAGCTGTCCGGCGCTTTCCTTCGTTGTATTAAGGCCTCCGAGAAGACAATACTCCAGAGTGATGCGCTTCTCACCTTTGTGCTGGAATGCGACAAGAGCCTTCTTGAGCTCGGCGAGAGGATAGCTTCTGTTTACTTTCATTATTGAAGAACGCAGTGTGTCCGATGCAGATACCAGGGAGACTGCAAGTCTTACAGGCAGATTCAGTTCACTCAGTCTGTTGATTCCGGGGACAAGACCGCATGTTGAAATGGTTATTCTCCTGTATGATATGTTTATCCCGTCTTCTCTATGTAATTCCGTAATCGCTCTCATTACCTCTGTGAAGTTTGCCAGTGGCTCACCCATTCCCATGAATACTATATGGGTTATGTGCTGTCCGAGTTTTTCAAGCTGAATATATTCTTCAACTATTTCACCTGCCTTCAGATTCCGCTTGAGGCCCATAGTGCCGGTAGCACAGAAGCCGCAGCCCATTGCGCAGCCGACCTCGGATGAGAGACATGCCGTAAAGCGGCCGTTTCCGTCCGAAAGTCGTACGCATTCGATGGATAAGCCGTCTTCGAGTGTGAGGGCAAGTTTCACGGCGTCTTCACCGTCGAACCTGTCCGTCACCGTTGTGGATAATGCGGAGGGATACAGATCAGAGAGCTTTTGTCTGACCGCCTTCGGGAGGGATGTCATACATCTGAAGTCCGTGACGCCTCTGTCGAGGAAGGACCGGACAATCTTTGCCTGAAAAGGTTTCTCGAGTCCGAGAACGGTCATGAGTTCATCATTCTCTATGCAGTACAGCTGTGGCATTTCTCCTCCGTAAGTTGATTACAACTGTGATGATAACACATGAAGAAAATAAGAAAAACAAGGTTAAGCCTTTTCAAAACTCGATTTTTGTACGACTATACAGCTACAAAATCTTTTCTAAAACGGAGAAAATGAAATGAACAAGAAAATCATTGCTATAGTTCTCGTTGTTGCACTCGCTCTCTGCTCTCTTTCAGCAGCTAGCACATCAGGTACATCAAAGAAGAACGCATTCTCACTCGGTATCGGCCTCGGAACAAACAGCGGTGTTGCTGTCAAGTACGGTATGGGCAGGTTTGATCTCCAGGCTAACGTTGGTGTTGCCATCAGAAACAGCTCCTTCATCTTCTCGGGTGACCTTGGCGCTTTCTATAATTTCTATGACATCAACTTCAAGGCCGGCTCTTCAAAGCAGACAATCTCTCTCACGACAGGTCCTCTCGTTGGCATGAATGCACAGAACGGTTCCTTCGGACTCGATGCAATCTGGGCTGTCGGTGCTGAGTACACATTCAACAAGGTTCCAGTGACGATGTTCATGAAGCTCGGTGCAGGCTGCGGCATTCTCTTTGCTGATTCTGTCAACACAAGTTTCGCATTCTACGGCGTGCTCGGAGCTGTCTACACATTCTGATTCAAACGAATGTGAGTGTCGGGGTCCCGGAAACGGGGCCTCTTTTTCACACCAGGTAGGGGATGTATCTGTCCTTCATGTTCTTCGGGATTTCCGCTTCGACAAGGATTCCGTCCTCCCTGTAGTCGGCGCTTTTTATGAGGTTCTGCGAGCTCAGTGAAGAGAAGAGCGGGGACGAGTAGGAAAGAAGGAGCGTGAGGGTCGTGTAGTTCTCGTTTACGATATCATCAAGGGCGCGGAGAAGTTCGTCTCTTCCTGTTCCGTTTCTGAAACTTGTCTCGACTGTCCTGTATCCCGTATTTCTCAGGTACGAGAGTGATATGTCGTCATACGGGGAATCTGTCTTGTTGATGACGACAAGCCGGATCCTCCCTGCGGCACCGAGGGATGTGAGTGTTTCAAGTGTCGTACGGAAACACTCTGCCGCATCGGGGTGCGAACAGTCACATACGATTATCACGGCGTCGGCTGACAGAGCTTCTTCGAGTGTTGACGAGAATGCTTCTATGAGAGACGGAGGAAGGTCCCTGATGAAGCCGACCGTGTCCGATAGTACTGCTTTTCTCCCTGACGGGAGTGTAACAAGCCTCGAGGTGGTGTCGAGGGTTGCAAAGAGCTTGTCCTCGGCTTCCGGTGCATTCTTTGTCAGCGAATTGAGGATTGTGGTCTTACCCGCATTCGTGTAGCCGGTGAGTGCGAACGAAAATACCCCGCTGCGGTCTCTTTTGCGGTGCTGTGTCTCCCTTATCTTCCTGATTTCCCTTATCTGGCTGTCGAGTGAGACAATCTGACGCTCGATTGTGCGCCTCTGGAGTTCTATCGCCTTCTCGCCCTCGCCCTTGGCGCCTCTGACGCCTCCGCGCTGCTGGGAGTAGTTCGCTTCCCGGAATATGAGACGTGGTTTCTGGTAGACGGCTTCCGCCTTCAGCGTCTGAAGCCGGGCTTCCTTCGAGTGTGCATTACACCGGAATATGGAGAGGATCACGGCCTCCCTGTCGGAGACCGGAAGCCCCACTTCCTCCTCGATCTTCATCTCCTGCCTGGGGGAGAGAAACGCGTCGACGATGACATCCGTT
>CAZKIT010000056.1:0-9104 GCA_964552905.1 uncultured Spirochaetaceae bacterium | reverse complement strand
AGTATCATGCTTCGGTACTGACTTCGTTGAATTGAAGGTCTCTGCATCGCAGTCCAGATCCTCTTCCCCGCGTGCCATCTTCAATGCCAGGAAATATGACATTTCCTCCGATATGCTGAAGGATGAAGTGAAGGGGGAGCCTGTTGCCGCAGTCACTCCGACGGCCTTCATCCTCGACATTGACAGGATAAGGCTTTTCAATCCGAGCGACAGTGAAGATCTGACAAACGGATCATATGAAAGCATGGATCTTATCCCCCAGGTGACTTATGAAGCTGTAAAACTGGGGAACATCATTCCCACCCGCTACAACATGCTGAGTTCCAAAGGCGTGAAATCCTTATCTCTTCCGCTGAGTATCCTGAAAAAGGAATGGCACGGACTGTCGCTGATGATACGACCGGGCGGAAATGAAACAACAAACGGCATGTGGGCCGGATCAGTCATCGGAATCAGGAAGGACAGCCTTCCTTCCGGTATTGATGCGGACATGATTGAGAACAGACTGACGGTACTCCCTTTCGGTCTGGAGCTTCCGGATGATTCTGTCTGGTTTTCCTTCCAGGATGTCCTGCCTTTCAAAACAGGAGGCATGCTTAGCTATATTACCTTCTATGACGGTGCTGATGATGTCTATCTGATTAATCCTGACGGAGAGAACGGGTCATGGCATTACGGCGGTGAGTCTTCCAGAGGCAACCAGACAGGTACCGTCTTCCCGATGGATACGATAAGCCTGTCAGAGCTGAAGAATCCCGAGATTACCGTCTCTGTCGATACGAACAATCTGATTGAGATCTACGAAACATCCAGCGGCACTTATTACGTTTCCCTTGCAAAGTCAGATCCGTTTCCGTTCCGTGTCATCGTCGACGAATATGACCCGGATGTATTCCTTTATTCCGAACAGGCTGTGACCGACATAAAGGATGCCTCTCCGTTTGACTGTATCGATTACAAGATGAACTCGAAGAGAGGCATCTGCCATATCCTGACATATACCCAGGCCAACTATTCGGGACTGAGTCATGTCGAGATATTCAGAAGTGAAAAGGCCGACTTTGATGAAAATGCTGTGCTTATCTATTCCGGAGAAGACCTGAGCATAGTGGACTACGATTGTCCGAAGGACAGGGAAGTCTATTATTTCATCAGAAGCGTGAATACGGAAGGTGAAAAGTCAGACATGAAGGCATTCACCAGAATCGACAGCAGCGGAATCTGAGGAAGGATATGATGAAGAAACTGACTGTAATCCTATTTCTCATGCTTGTTTCCGTTTTCTGCTTTGCCTCAGACTTCGAGTTCGATGTCGGAGCGAAGTATGAGTACACCTTCAATATAGGGGCGAAGTACAGTTCCTGCGCTGCATACGGTGTTGAGGCTGACGTTACCTGGTACGTCCTTCATGCAGATATAGCTGCCATGTACATACATGCTCCGTATTCTCCGCTGAAGGTGAGGGCCTCTCTCGGCTTTGATTTCGATTTCTGGGGAATGAGGACAACATTCACTCTCGGAAATGTTTATTCTCTTGTAAAGAACGGAAGTTCATATTCTGTTTTCTGCGTCGGCCTTTCTGATACTCCCTTCTGGGATGCTCCTCTTACCCTGAGTGCCGGAGTATACAAACTGTTTGAGAATATGAAAATCGGCGTTTCGGCCCATTTTGCGACACCTTTGATCATATCGAAGAACAACCTTCCCGACCTCTTCAGTGTCATGAAGGACAGGAATCTGCTTCTGTATTATCTCAAGTCATCGTCCCTGGCCGTGACACTTCAATGGAGATTCCTCTGAAAAGCCTGATCGGGAGATTTCAGGAAAAAGGACGGAACCTCTTTCGGGTCCCGTCCGGACGACGCATGTTCCTTCTTATCAGGTACCGGTGTTGTTGAAGTAGAGCGTTGCAGCTCCCATGGCGCCTGTCTTCGTGCATGTCATTACTGCCGTAATCTGGGTCAGACCCGGCATTCCGTAGAATGCTGCGGTCGTTGTCGTGCTCGAGAGCTTGTAGTGCTCGTTGTACCAGGTGATCGAGATGTCGCTGTCGTTGATGCCTTCGGGCTTCGATGTAATCGTGAGTACCGCCACAACCTTACCCTGGTCGTTGACAGATGCAGATATCGTTCCTGTAATCGGCTCGTCTATGTTGGAGACGATTGTCGCATTGTTGTTCACCGCGCCGCCGCTTTTGAAGTCGACTTCCGCCTTGAGTGCATCTCCTCCGTTCGTTGTTCTGACTACTTCCGTGTAACCGATGTAGACGCTCGTTCCCTTGTGAAGTTTCGCATTCACGAGGTAGGAGCCCGCTGCAAGAGTCTTCTTGAGAACGGCTTTTCCGTTTGTTGTGTCGACGGTGAGTTCCCCCGATGCCACGGATACGTCGTTCCCGCTCTGGTCCGTGAGTGTCAGCGTGAACTCCGGCGTCGTGTTGTATGCCGAGGGCTTCCAGAGGAAGGTGAGCTCCACGCTCTGTGATCCGAGAAGCGATGAGAGGGTTATCGAGAAGCTGTTGTTTCCTCTGATGAAGAAATGCCTTGCCGTTCCCTCTGACACTATCGTGTCGTCAGCTGTCAGAGCCTCGACCTTTACATCGTATGCTCCGGGAGCGACTCCCTTCACGAGGTATACTCCGCTGTCGTTGCGGTCGAACGTGAACGTGTAGTCGCCCGTGTCGCTGAGAGTGAAGCGGTACTTTGTAATCTTCGTTCTGCTTTCCCCCGCAGTGATTGTTCTCGCCCTGTCGTTTGAAATCGAGAAGCGTATGTCCGCTGTGTCACTCACCGCTTCCTCTGTACATGAGACGAAGAGAAGAGCAGAGACAACGAACAGTACCGTAATAGTGAAAATCCTTCTTTTCATAGTTTTTCTCCTTTACTTCTTAAGACGGTATTTCTCGGCTTTTTGTCAGATTTTTCTGCACTATGGGTGCTGATTTTACATTCAGCTCCGCTTTATCCGGAGAAAGTTGAGTGTTTTTTCAGTTTTCCCGTACCTTATCTGATGTTTTTGTTTCAGCCTGTGAATTTGATTTTGTTGCATTCACAACTGAACTGTGTTGTAATTATAAAGGGAGGGAAAGGATGAAATTTACTGCTCGGGTCAGGAAAAAGAGAGTCGCGCTCATTATCCTTTTCTGCCTTGTCCTTTCGCTTCTACTTTTATCCTGCAGCCGGAAATCAGAGTCAGACATGACAGCACAGCGCCCTGTAATCACAGTGGGAAGCGAGGACTATCCCCCGTTTACGGATCTTGACAACAACGGCGATCCGACCGGACTCGATATGGATATCCTGAGGGAGGCATTTGACCGCATAGGGTACGACATTCGCTTTGTGGAAATCAGCTGGGAGGACAAGGACAGGCTTCTCTCTTCCGGGGAGGTTGACTGCGTTAGCGGAGGCTTTACCATGGAAAGCAGGGAAGACGATTATCTCTGGGTCGGCCCCTACATGAACAGTAACCAGGTCGTTGCGGTCAATACCACGGGAGACATACACACACTCGCTGACATTGAGGGAAGAGCTGTTGCAGTCCAGGCTGCCTCCATCGGAGAGGATATCCTCCTGGGACACACAAATCCTTCCATTCCTCAGGATATCCAGGTCCTGAGCTATGAGGACAACTCGCTTCCGTTTGCAGCTCTGGGCTGTGATTATGTGGATGCAATCGTTGCGGACGAGCCGGCCGTAGTCCAGTACATGAAGGACTACAACACGGTTTTCACCATATTGGATGAACCTGTCATGGTGGCGTCAGTCGGAACGGCATTCGCATCCGACGGCGACGCTGAACTCTGTTCGAAGCTCAACGATGCGATAGCCTCCATGTACAAGGACGGAACTCTTGAGGAAATAATCAGCCGCTATCTTGATGATGCCGCGAGATATCTGGGAGGAATCGACTTTGAAAAGTAAAAGCCCGGAGCGCTATTTGAGCAACGGTTTCCTCATCATGGCCGTAGTGACAGGTATGCTGCTCGCCTCCTGTGTAGCCCTTGTATCTGCATATGTAAGCAGACGCAACAGCGATGCCAGACTTGCCACGGAAATAGAATACATCAAGCGTCAGTACAGCTATTACATAGAGTACAACAACACTGAAGCTGCCAGGAGCCTTATTAGAAAGGCGGAAAGCGCTAAACTCATAAGGGACTGCGACGAGAATGTCACACAGGAGGAACTGAGACAGTACGCAGAGGAAATCGCTGCTACGGGAATCACGATTCTCGACCAGAACATCTCTGTAATGGAAGAATACACGAAGGACAGTGTGGGGTTCGAAGAGTTTGGGAATATGCTGAACACTGACACCATAGCTAAAGTGATGCACTATGACAACGACATCTACATGAAGCGCATAGAGATGGAGGATTCATCCTACGTTGATGTCGCTGTTCTGGAGTGCCCGGCCGGTGCTCTCATAGTGTACAGGCATTCGGCCCGGGAATTCGCGGTCAAGTCGATGCTCTCGATACAGAATCTTCTTGACGGCTATGAGAAGGAACAGAACGGCACATTCGTCATCATGGACGGCGCCGACATCGTTGCCTCCAACGACAGCGCATTTCTTCCTGATGCCATCTCCTCTGAGGACTACGATCTTGTATACAGCATACGCCACAGCGGTCAGGCCGACACGATGGTCAGGGTGAAGAAGAAGGGTGAGAGCGGGTACTACTACGGCAGATTCACCCACGGCCGCACATTCTACATATGTGCTTTCCTTTCCGGGCGGCAGATATATGAGAATACGCTTCCGGTGGTAATCTCGACGATCGTACTCTACATATTCTTTCTTGCAGTCATCCAGGCCATAAGAATGCGTGCATCAAAGAAACAGGAATACAGCCACAAGCTGGAGCTTGAGAAGAAGAATGAAGATCTGACGAAAGCGGTAGCTGCGGCCGAGAACGCCAACCGTTCCAAGCAGGCCTTCCTCTTCAACATGTCCCATGATATCCGGACACCGATGAACGCCATAATAGGTTTTACGGAGCTGGCCGGGCAGAACATTGAGGACAGGACGAAGGTCAGCGACTATCTGCAGAAGATCATGGTGTCCAGCAGACACCTTCTCAACCTCATCAATGACATTCTCGACATGAGCCGCATCGAGAACGGCAAGGTGACCATAGAGACCGTTCCCGTCTGTGTGAAGGATCAGATGAATATCGTGAAGAATGTCGTCCATTCGGACATCATCGAGAAGGGGCTGACATATGTGGAGAAGACCGTGGATCTTGACGACCTCTACGTATATGCGGATTCACTTCATGTCAACCGTGTTCTCATCAACATCATCTCGAATGCGGTGAAGTTCACTCCGGACGGCGGCACCATAACGTTCACCCTGCGTGAAAGGAAATCCGGACGCGAGGGATATGCCTACTATGACTTCATCATAGAAGACACCGGAATCGGTATGAGCAGGGAGTTTCTGGGCCACATCTTCGAACAGTTTGCAAGAGAGAAAACCTCAACTGTGAGCCATACCCAGGGAACGGGACTGGGAATGAGCATAACCAAGAGCCTTGTTGATCTCATGGGCGGAGAGATTACCGTCGATAGCGAGCTGGGGAAGGGATCGGTATTCACCGTGACGCTGGAGTTCAGACTCACGACCGGCGATATGGTGAACGGCAATGCAGGCGAGGCGGAATCGTCCCCGCTCTGTAATCTCTCAGGGCGCAGGGTTCTCCTTGTAGAGGACAACGAGCTCAATATGGAAATTGCAGTGGCGATGCTTCAGACCACGCACATTGAAATAGATACTGCCCGTGACGGAAGTGAAGCGCTGGAGAAGGTGAAGAACTCGAGCCCGGAGAGGTACGACCTGATTCTCATGGACATACAGATGCCCATGATGAACGGTTACGAGGCTACGAGAGCCATCAGAGCGCTGGAAGACCGCAGGAAGGCTGAGATTCCGATAATAGCAATGACTGCCAACGCCTTCGAGGAAGACAGGACCAATGCATTCGCTGCAGGAATGAACGCACACATAGCTAAGCCGCTGGATATCACGGTCCTTACCGAGACGATTGTCCGGGAGCTCCCGGAAAAGCGGAATTGACGCTCCCTCAGATACACAATCAACTGTCGAAGAATGAGCGGATGCGTCTGTCCGAGCCGAGGTCCCTCTGGAGGATTTCCGAGAGCTCGTTGTTGAAGAGCCGGAGTACATTCTCCTCCTCCTTTCCGGTCGGCATGTCCGTTTCGGTGAGGAAGAATGGCAGAGTGTGAATGAGAGAATCGAAGTGCTTCGACCTCTTTGATTTCGGTGAAAGCGAAATCGCTCCTCCGAGCGAGATTATTCTCTCTGCAACTTCTGTACTTGAGGAGAAGGAGTGGACGAGGAATCTTTCGGGCTTTATATCTTCAAGAACTGAGAGGAGAACATCAGTCCATCCGACTGCGTGGATGGTGACGAGTGAGTGGTGACGCTTTGCGATGAGAAGGGCCTCTCTGAAGCGCTCTATCTGCCCCGTCCTGTCGGGAAAGCGTCTGTCGATTCCGATTTCTCCGATTCCCCATCCCGCCTCGGCATATTCCTCGAGCTTCGTTATTTCTCCTTCATTGGGAGGAAGCAGTCCCGCGGCCTTATATCTGTAAGGCGTCAGGAGAGAGGCTTCTTCCGGTGTGGAAGTGCAGACATATGCATTGTCTGTCGGTACCCCTATATGGGCGTGTGCGTCGAACATGACTCTATTGTAGCGCTGTGTATCAGAATCCGCTAGCACCGTAGTTCGAAAGAACCCTTGCCGAGGGGTCGCTGACGTCGCATCCCTTCCATTGTCTGTTCGGCATCCAGAAGCCGGATACCATCTGGCTCTGACCGGGGTAGTATTTCTCGAAAATCTCGCGGTAGAGGAGACTCTCCTTCGTGAATGGCCGGGCATGAGCGTACTTTCTTCTCTTCTCCTCGAACTCCTCGTCGCTGTATGTTTCCTCCGCCTTCTTCTTGAGATAGTCAACCATCGAGTGGCCCACGGCATCCGAGAATGCAGCCTTCTCGCGCCAGAGAATATCGCGGGGAAGATAGTCCCCTTCGAATGCCTTTCTGAGAAGATATTTTCCCTTGTTGTGCCTGTTCATCTTGAGAGACGGGTTTATGCTCATGACATATCTTACGAACTCAAGGTCGCCGAAGGGGACTCTTGCCTCCAGAGAGTTGACGCTTATGCATCTGTCGGCCCTGAGAACGTCGTACATGTGAATCTCCCTGATTCTCTTCTCCGCCTCCTTCTGGAACTCCTCTTCGTCGGGTGCAAAGTCCGTGTACTTGTATCCGAAGAGCTCGTCGGAGATCTCTCCGGTGAGTATTACCCTTAAATCGGTGTTCTCGTGTATGTAGCGGCAGACAAGATACATTCCCATTGACGCCCGGATTGTCGTGATGTCGTAGGTGCCGAGAATCTCTATGACCTTCTCCAGCGACGAGAAAACATCATCCTTCGTCATTATGACTTCACAGTGGTCTGTTCCGAGGTAGTCTGCAGTCTCCTTTGCATACCTGAGGTCTATTGCGTCTCCCTCCATTCCTATTGCGAACGTCCTGATGGGGACGGAGGATTCCTTCTGCGCTATTGCACAGACAAGGGAGGAATCGAGTCCTCCCGAGAGAAGGAATCCGATTCTGCTGTCCGAGACAAGTCTCTTTCTTACACCTTCTATCAGAAGATTCCTTATCTTCTTCTCCGCTTCCTCCTCACCGTCGGGTGAATACTCTCTTCTCTTCCAGATTTCGTCGTAGGGGATGAATTCCCCGCCTCTGTAGTAATGCCCGGGCGGGAAGGGGAGAATAGTCTCGACAAGATGAGTGAGATTCTTCGGTTCGGACGCGAAGACGATGGTCTTCTTTTCTGTGTATCCGTAGTAGAGAGGTCTTATCCCGATGGGGTCACGCGCCGCTATGAG
The DNA here is from genome assembly GCA_964552905.1 of uncultured Spirochaetaceae bacterium. GTDB lineage: Bacteria > Spirochaetota > Spirochaetia > Sphaerochaetales > Sphaerochaetaceae > Ornithospirochaeta. The sequence continues at coordinate 1,182 of CAZKIT010000056.1, read as the reverse complement.
GGAGTCTGTCCCGGAGTCATAGAGAACGAGTGCGAACTCCGCATCGAGCATTCCGAACATCCTCGCACCGTATTCCTTCCAGAGGGGAAGGAGTACCTCGCAGTCGGACGAGGATGTGAATGTGTAGCCTTTTTCTTCGAGCTTTCTCTTTATATCATGAAAGCCGTAGATTTCACCGTTGCATATTACGCTGTCCTTTCCCATGAAGAATGGCTGCATGCCGCTTTCACCTTTTCCCATTATCGAGAGACGGTGGAAGCCCATTGTCACATCTCCAATTCTCATGATTCTCGTCGAGTCCGGTCCTCGTGATACCGTCCTGTCGAAATGCAGTATGAACTGCTCGGGAGTTATGTCACTTCCCCTGAATGCCATTATCGAACACATGTCTCACCTCACTGAAAACAATAGGTCGCCGTATGTCGGGAGCGGCCATGATTCACGTCCGACAAGCGTCTCTGCTTCGTCGACTGAACTTCTGAGTTCACTCATGAGAGGGATTATCCTGTCGCGGACGAAGAATGCCTTCTCCCTCTCTCCCGGAAGACTCTTTTCTCCGGCTTCCTCCTCTTCGAGTTTCTCGCATGCTGCAGCTATCTTTTCCGAGAGCGCGCTGAGTCTGGAGACCGTCTTCTTCTCGTAGCTGCAGTCGAGGCCGAAGGATGTCTTCTTCTCGAGTGCAGTCAGCTCGTCCGACGTGAACGAGCTGATGGAGGGCAGGAAGTCACGCCTTGCCATATCGAGCATGGTGTTCGCTTCGATCATCACGGTCTTCGCATAACTCTCGAGCGTTGCCTCGGTACGGGAGAGAATCTCCTTCTCGCTGAAGATGTGCTCGCGTGTCAGGAGATCTATGTTCTTCCTGTCCATGAGGTGTACAACGGCATCGGGAGTTGTGCGGTAGTTGCTGAGACCTCTCTTTTCCGCTTCCCTGACCCATTCCTCGTCATAGCCGTTACCATTGAATATTATTCTCCTGTGCCCCTCTATCGTGTCCCGGATGAGAGTATGGACATCCTTCTCGAAGTCCGTGCTCTTCTCGAGTATGTCTGCAAAGTCGTCCAGTACCGCGGCGACAGCGCTGTTGAGATAGGTGTTTGCGTCGCTGATGGACGAAGAGGAGCCGAGCATGCGGAACTCGAACTTGTTGCCGGTGAAGGCGAAGGGGCTTGTACGGTTGCG
>CAZKIT010000055.1:0-9119 GCA_964552905.1 uncultured Spirochaetaceae bacterium | reverse complement strand
ACGGACGGCAGATTCAGCGGAGCTTCGACAGGCCCTGTCATCGGGCACTGTTCTCCCGAGGCTGCGGACGGCGGTCCGATTGCGCTCGTCGAAGAGGGCGATCTGATCGAACTCGATGTGACGGAGAAAAAGCTCAACATAGTCGGAGTGAAGGGTGTGAGACTCTCAGAAGAGGAAATCGGAAGAATCCTCTCCGAAAGGCGTAAGGCATGGAAAGCTCCTGAGCCGCGCTATGGGAAAGGCGTTCTTCGACTTTTCCGCGAACATGCTGCTAGCCCCATGGAAGGAGCATATCTCAAATACTGAGTAAAGCGATAATCCCCTCATTGTCCCTCTCTGAGCCGTCGTATTCTCTTCCATTCCGGTGCGGTTCACGGAGGGACATCTTCATGTCTCTGAAGCCGGTCAGTCTTCTTTTTTCAGTAGGCTGTCGATATCTTCCGTGTCGTACTGGAATTCCTTGTCGAGTCGTGGAAGAAGTTCTTCGATGCCCTTTTCCGGGTATTCTTCCGGAAGGTTGTTCCTGAGATAGAGAGAGCAGGGGATATGGTTTATTTCGGGTATCTCCCTGCCCAGCACAAGATTGTTGTAGATGTTTGTCACGCTGTCATAGGCCATCTTGAATGCGTTCTGGTCGACGACGGCCTGAATCACGCCGTCTTCAACGGCTTTCATCGAGTCCGAGAAGAGTTCGCTTCCAAGGAAGAGGATCTTCCTCGCTCTTCCTTTGTAAGCTTCGATGAGCCTGGCAGTCGTTCTTGCGTTGTTCGCATAGATTCCCTTTATGTCGTCGAATTTCGTAAGGAATTCATTTAGTGAATCGAGAAGTCTTTCCGGGTATTCCTTCGATTCATATATCTCGATTATCTGGATTTTAGGGTTCGTGATGCTCATCTGGTCGAAGAAACCGCGGACTATGCTTGCGTGATTGAGTGCGTCCCTCTTTGTTCCTATTACGATGACACGGCAGAAGTCGGAGAGCACGGAGCCCATGTATTCCGCCGCCAGCTTTCCCGTTCTCAGAGGATCAACCATCATCGAGGATACTCTTTCACTATGCGGTGCATCTGACGCGACAGTATAAACTCTTATTCCCGCTTCAGTGTATTTCCTTATGAGCGGAATCGTTCTGTCCTCATCCCATATGACAGTCATGAGACCGTTTATGTGGTCCTTGTAGAGACTGTAAATCTGTTCCATCTTCTCGATCTGATCGGATACCGTGCCGTTGAATGTTATCTTGATTATCCTCAGACTGTCCTTCGGAAGCTCCTCTTCTCTTCTCTCCAGTCCCGACCATATGAACTGATAGAATATCTTGTCTTCTCCAATAGGAGCGGGGAAGAGAGCGACGACAGTCCTCTTCGGGGCGGCTATGGTCTTGCTTACCGTATAGTTGAGTGCAGCTGCGACGCTCAGTATTTCCTTCTTCTTCTTTTCACTGACACCTTTGAGATTGTTGAGAGCCTTATGTACTGTGGCAGGTGTCACCCCTGTCATCTTGGCTATGTCCTGCAAAGTCGGTTTTTCAATCATATTAACCCCTCGTCCGGATAATTATCTTTTACATTTGAGAAAAAAACAACAGAGGTTTTTCTTTCTTAGAGAAAAATATTACTCTGATATAACCTGTTTTTGGTTTTTACCCTCAAATCATTGGTCTAAATGTTAAAACAAGGAAAATTTTAGCCTCATTTTAGTGTTTATGAGAGAGAAATATCTTAAATTGGCAAAAATAAAAGAAAATTTTTCTTGACTATTAGGATAATCCAGTTAAAAATTACTCTGAAAAAGGAGTATGAAGGTTAAAATGAAACTTAACTTCTCTAAAGCAAGTCTAACAAGCAAGAACTTCTGGGCCGGCCTCATCGGATGTGTCTTCTCCGTTCTTGTAATGATGTTCAACAAGAATCCGTCAAGTGCCTATCCGATGATAGTGTCGCTTCTCTCCCTTGTTTTCAGTCTCATGGTGCTTTTTGAGTGTCTCATGGGAAAGAATGACAGGTGCAGCGGCTTCGGCTGGCAGGAAATCATTCTTATGGCCGTTCTGGTCATCAATCCGGCTCTCGGAAAGTACTTCGGTTTTTATTTTACGGCATTCATTGAAGTACTGGTCATTCTACTCTTCATAAATAAAGACAGATCAAAGAAGGGTGTAATAACTTCAATCGTCTTTTCAATCATTCTTGTCGCAGTATCCTATCTGATCTTCACATACGGTCTGAGAATCAGATGCCCGAAGGGAAAAATCATTTCATTGCTATAAAAAAGGAGTTTTCATATGAAAAAAACACTTAAAGTCATGTTCGTCATGTTAATGGCTCTGGCCATCATCTCTCCTGTCTTTGCAAACGGTGCTTCCGAAGAGAAGGCAGACGATTATCCGAGCAAGGAAGTCACATGTATCGTAATCGCAGCGGCAGGCGGCGGTACAGATGCAATGGCAAGAGCGGCAACGACACCTCTCGAATCAATCATGGGACAGCCCTTCGTTGTCATCAACAACGGCAGTGCAGGCGGACTTCTGGCCATGGAAGATATCTGTGACGCAGATCCCGACGGCTATACAATCGGAGTATTTTCGAATACCGACGTTGCGAACTTCGCCTACGGTCAGGAAGGCTGTGAGTTCACGGTTGATGACTTCACATATATCGCAGGTCTCAATACTACAGGCGACATCCTCCTTCTGAAGAAGGATTCGAGTTATTCGTCTCTCGAGGAATTCCTCAGCTATGCAAAGGCCAACCCGGGTGCAGTAACAATCGGTCTTCCTTCAGCTGTCCAGGAAATGTCTCTCGCTCTTCTTGAAGATGCAACAGGTGCAGAGTTCACAGGTGTTGTCTACAGCGGCGGCAACAAGGTACTTGCAGACCTTCTCGGCGGCCACATTGAAGCAGGCATTCTCAGCGCAAAGTTCGTGAAGCAGGCAAACGAGAACAACCTCCTTGTCCTCGGCGTCATGCTCAGCGAGAGACTTTCCTCCTATCCGGATGTTCCGACATTCAAGGAGCAGGGCTATGACATCAACAACAGCGCAGTCAGAATGATTGTAGGTCCGAAGGGGCTTGATTCTTCTGTTGTCGAAAAGCTCGTCGCGGCTCTTGAAGAAGGTTTCGAAGGCGCTATCAGGGACAACATCCTTGCACAGGGTGAAGTTCCGAATCTTCTCACAGGCGATGCTCTCGCTTCCTTCCTCGAGGAAGACTTCGCAATGAGAAAGAACTACTACGAAAGCAAATAAATAAAAAAGGGGATTGTACAGGTTATGTTAACAACAGTTCTGGCAAATCTATTCAGCTTCAACACACTCTTAGTCAGTTTTCTTGGAGCTCTGATCGGGGTTATTCTTGGTGCAATCCCCGGAATGAACGGAGGCATCGGTATTGCAGTCATGCTTCCGTTCACATATACCATGGGACCAGCACAGGGACTCCTGTTCCTCGGCGGAATCTACATGGGTTCATCCTACGGCGGATCCATCTCCGGCATTCTCATCAACTGTCCGGGTACTGCTGAAAGTGCCTGCACAGCTCTTGAAGGCTACAAGATGACATTGAAGGGCGAGGGAAAGAAAGCTCTCTATTATGCAATTGCAGCATCGGGCTTCGGCGGTTTTGTCGGTCTTCTTGTCCTGATTCTCTTTGCTCCTGCTCTTGCGAACGTCGCAGTCAAGTTCGGACCTGCGGAGATGCTGCTTCTTGCCATCTGCGGTCTGACGATTGTCGGCTCTCTTACAGGCAAGAACGTTCTCAAGGGACTTTTCGCGGCATGCTTCGGTCTCTTCCTGGCGATGATCGGTACAGACGATGTTACAGGTCAGATGCGCTTCACATTCGGCATCAAGGCGCTCAGAGGCGGAATCGACCTCATCCCGGCTGTCATCGGACTCTTCGCCATCACCGAAATGGTCAAGCAGGGAATGGCACAGCTCCGTGAAACAAAGGTAGGTGAAAAGGTTGAGCTTAAAGCAGCGAAAATAACAGATACATGCAAGGAAATGTTCACCAGGTATCTGAAGACTCTTCTCAAAGGAACTGCTATCGGAACATTCATCGGTATTCTCCCGGGAACAGGCGGGGCAATCGCTTCATTCCTTGCCTACGGAGACGCCAAGGGTGCTGACAAGAACGGCGAATTCGGAAAGGGATGTCCGGCAGGAATCATCGCACCGGAGAGCGCGAACAATGCAGCTGTCGGCGGCTCTCTCGTCCCGATGCTCGCTCTCGGTATTCCGGGTTCCGCTACGAGTGCCATCATGTTCGGTGCACTCACAATCCACGGCCTTGTTCCGGGACAGAGTCTCTTCACCGAGAACGGTGATATCGTATACACGTTCCTCGGCGGCATGTTCATCGCAACAATCTTCATGGTTCTCATCGGTGTATTCGGAATTCCTGTATTCTCGTCAATCCTCAAGATCAAGATGAAGTACATCATTCCGTCTGTCATCCTCTTCTCCATGATCGGTGCATACAGCGTGAACAACTCGATGAATGACGTAATCGTCGCTCTCATCCTCGGACTCATCGGTGTTCTCTTCTCGAAGCTCGAGATACCAAACACACCTATAGTCCTGGGTCTGATTCTCGGCTCCATCATTGAAAGCAACTACGTCAGGACGATGACAATCGTCAACGCGACGGGAACGAATATCTTCGCATACATCTTCACACGCCCGATCTGCATTGCCATCCTCCTTCTTACAGTCTACCTCATCTGGGCGAATGTAAGGGCAATCAGAAAGGGAAGGAAGATTCAGCAGGAATCTTCAATCGAACAGGACGTGCAGGATGAGTGACAGGAAGAACATAATCTATATCCTCTCGGATCAGCATAACCCGTTCGTGATGGGTAATGCGGGAGACAGCTATGTCAGAACTCCGAACCTCGACAGACTCTATGCCGAGGGGACGGGATTCGACAACTGCTACTGCTCGTGTCCTCTCTGTGTTCCCTCGAGGGCCGGTATTCTCACGGGGCAGCTTGCATCGCACAACGGAGTCTACAACAACATGCAGGCCCTCTCGTCATGCAATGCGACGTTCCCCGCCTCCCTTACGGTGAACGGTTATGAGACCGTACTTGCAGGAAGAATGCATTTCGTCGGCTGGGACCAGTGGCACGGATACGAGAAGCATTTCGTCGGTGATATCACACCGGATTTCGTCGGCGAGGATAACGAAGAGGAAATCTACGGTTCCTTCAAGCGTTCCTCCGGACAGAATCTGACATCAATCAGAAAGTCTGGCGCCGGCAACTCCGCCGTCCTCGACTACGACAGGGACGTCCTCGAGAAGGCACTGTCGTATATGTCTGAGAGAGAGGACGACAGACCTCTCTTCATGACCATAGGCTTCTACGGCCCGCACTGCCCGTACATTGCACCGAAGGAACTCTATGACTATTACTACAATCTTCTTCCCGAAATCGATTTCCCGTCGAAGGAGGAGAGAGACAGGATGCATCCTGCAGAGAGGGAGTGGTTCCGGAACAGAAAGATCGACGAGGTGACAAAAGAGGACGTCAGGAGGATAAGGGCGGCTTACTACGCAATGGTGGAGCTCCTTGACTCATACGTCGGAAGAATCGTCGAGACTGTGAAGAACACCCTCGGCCTGGAGAACACCCTTATCATCTACACATCCGATCACGGCGACAATATCGGTGAACACGGCTACTTCTGGAAGACGAACTTCTATGATGCGGCTGCCCGTGTTCCGATGGTATTCGTGGGAGAAGGAATCGAAAAGGGCAGGAGAATCAGGGAGATAAACTCCCTCATCGACCTTGCTCCGACTATTCTTGACTATACTTCTTCGCCTCTTCTTCCTTCCATGGACGGAAGGAACCTTCTTCCGGTCCTCTACGGAAAGGAGAGTCCCGACAGGGAGAGAATCGCGGTATCGATGTGCTCTGACATCAAGGGGGACAACCCGAGCTTCATGATAAGAAAGGGAAGATTCAAGTACGTATGCCATGCCGGATACGACAATCCCCAGCTCTTCGACATGGAGAATGACGTCCATGAGTGTACGGACCTCGTTCCCGGCGGAAAGTACGATGATGTCATCAGGGATTTCAGGAATATTCAGAAGGATTACTGGGATCCGGAGAAGGCCATGAATGACCTCAGGGATGCGAAGACGAACTTCAGCCTGATGACAAAATGGTTTGCCACTGTGAAACCGGCACTTGTCGGTGAATGGAGAGGAGATCCCTCGAGGAACTATCTCTTACCCTGAAATTACAGGCCTGATGACCTTTTATAGGAGTTGATAATGAGAATCAAGTATGATGAGTTGAAGAACCAGTTCAAGAGGGTTCTTATGACAAGAGGCTTCGACGAGCAGAATGCCGATGCGGCTGCAACTGTCTTCGCCGACAACAGCCTGGACGGAATCTATTCACACGGAATCAACAGGTTCCCGCGTGTAGTCGAATATCTTGATCACGGGACAATCAAACCCGAAAACGTCGCGGAGTGCATCGAATCCTTCATGGCATTCGAGCGCTGGAACGGCCACAGAGGCTTCGGTCCCCTCAATGCCCACAAGGCGATGGACAGGGCATGCGAACTTGCAAAGAAGTACGGCATCGGTGTCGTCGCTCTGGGCAACAACAACCACTGGATGCGCGGCGGCGCATACGGCTGGCAGGCTGCCGACAACGGATGCATCGGCATCTGCTGGTCTAACACTCAGCCGAACATGCCTGCATGGGGCGGAGTCGACAGGAAGATCGGAAACAATCCGTTCATCATCGCTGTCCCGAGAAGCAACGGCCAGCATCTCGTAGTTGACTGTGCAGTATCACAGTTCTCGTACGGCAAGATGGAGGAGTACAAGCTCAAGGGCCTCCAGCTTCCTGTCTACGGCGGCTATGACACGAAGGGCAACCTCACAACAGATCCCGCTGAAATCGAGAAGTCATGGAGAGTTCTCCCGATGGGTTACTGGAAGGGAAGCGGCATCTCGATTGCGCTTGATGCGGTCGCGACTGTCCTTTCCAATGCAAATTCAGTAAAGAAGATCGGAACATTCGGCGATGAAGTCGGTCTGACACAGATAATGATTGCCATAGATCCCGGCAAGATGAATACGGAAGAGCTTACAGACAGAATCGTTTCTGATATCACGGACGACATCAATTCCTCCGTTCCGGAGAAGGAAGGCGGAAAGGTCTTCTACCCGGGCGAAATCGAGTGGAATACACGCAGGGACAACAGAGAGAACGGCATCCCTGTAATCGAAGAAGTCTGGAATAAGATCTGTTCACTCTGAGGAGAAGATGATGAAAGCGGTTAAATTCGAAAAACCATGGGAAGTTTCATGCGTGGATGTTCCGATGCCCGAGAGAAAGGAAGGCGAAGCTCTCATAAAGATTTCCGCTGCAGGAATCTGCGGCAGTGATATCGGAGCCTTCCGCGGCACCAACGGTCTTGTCTCCTATCCGAGAATCATCGGACACGAGCTTGCAGGTACTGTTGTATCTATCGGCGAGAACAGCAAGGGGATCAAGGAAGGCGACAGAGTAGTCGTTGATCCGTATATTTACTGCGGACACTGTTATCCGTGTTCAATCGGACGCACGAACTGCTGTACGGATTTAAAGGTCCTAGGCGTTCATGTTGACGGCGGCATGGCTGAATATTTCACTCATCCTGCAGATCTTCTTGTTAAGATTCCCGACGGTATGACAATGGTGCAGGCTGCAATGGCAGAGCCTCTTACGATATCACTTCACGGAATACACAGAGGCGGTCTGAAAAAGGGCGAGCACTGTGCTATAATCGGTGCGGGTCCCATCGGCCTCGTTGCAGGCATGGTTGCCCAGGCATACGGCGGACACGCAATCCTGATTGACATCGTCCAGGAAAGACTCGACTTTGCAAAGAATCTCGGTATCGAGCATGTAATCAACTCTTCGAAGGAAGACGCCGTGAAGAAAATCAGCGAGATAACCGGCGGCAGGATGGCGGAGCAGGTCATGGAGTGTTCCGGAGCCAATGCCGCGATAAGATCATCGCTTGACTATGTCTCCAACGCCGGAAGAATCACCTTCACAGGCTGGCCGAAGAAGGAGACGAGCATCCCGACGGATATGATTACGCGCAAGGAAATCGACATCAGAGGTGCCAGAACAAGTGCGGGAGAGTTCGAGGAGGCGCTCGAGCTCATCAGCACTAAGAAGGTCGACATGATGAAGATTCTGACGAAAGTCATCAATGTCGATGAAGCACCTGCGACAATCGTGGATATCGAGAAGAATCCGGGAGCCTACATGAAGGTTGTTGTGTCCTTCGAGTAATCCCGTCAGTTAAACAGCCCCTCACGCCCTCTTTACAGATTCTGTTCTCTCCTCTCGAGCGGACAACCTGTAAAGGGGGCGTTTTGATTATACAGTCCCTCTTCTGTGTGTCCAGTCTGTCTGGAGAGCCCGATTTCGTATTCAGGTTCCGGTATAAAACGCCGTTTCAGATGACGTGAATGTCATCTTCCGATGGAGAGGCTGTCAGACAGATTCTTTTCCAGGTTCATAATTCGAGACAGCCAGTTCCCGGACAGTAGCCAGGGGAAGATTCAATGCTTTTGCAATTTCTTCTGTAGATAGTTTACCCAGTGTTATCAATTCCTTGGCACTTTCGATTCTATCTTTTCTGATTCTGTTTTCCATTATGTCACACATGGTTTCTTTTCCTCCTTCCGTTTTCTTCAGGTAGCGGACTCTGTCTCTCAAGAGTGGATTCCCTGACTTTAGGACTTCCGGAGGCATAGCCGCATAAATAAACCCCGTTCCTGCAAAGAGAAACGAGGTTTCAGATGGGTTGAAAAAATTAAAAATTTGTCCGCTTTAATCGAGCTCTTTCAGCTGATCCAGAAGGTCCAGTTTTGTTATCGCACGGAATCGTGTCGGAGTCATTTCCGTCTCAAGTCTCCGGAATCCCAGCTTGTCTATCACAGTAATGAAGTCCTCACTCAGGTTCGTCGGAGTAATGATGACTTTAGGCATCTCTCCCGAAACGACAGCAAGAGGTTCTCTGATGCAGTCCATTATTCTTGCTGCACTCATCTCGATCTTGTGTTCGGTTTTCAAATAATACTGCAGGTAACGAATCA
>CAZKIT010000054.1:0-9170 GCA_964552905.1 uncultured Spirochaetaceae bacterium | reverse complement strand
AAGGAAAGCCTCAAGGCAGATTCCGACTGTGGTGACGTCATCTGCTTCAACTACCTCTCCGGAGAACCCGTGACGGGACTCAGGGACGGCAGACCACTCCTTGTCAGGAAGAATTCAAGCTCCTTCACATTCGCGAACTTCATGAGAAGCCAGCTCTATTCAGTCTTTGCCTCCCTGAGTATAGGGAACAGGATACTGGAAGACGAGCACGTCGTAATCGAACGTCTTACGGGGCACGGCGGAATGTTCAAGACCGAAGGTGTTGCCCAGAGCTATCTCTCCGCTGCAGTGAAAGCCCCGGTCACGGTAATGAAGACGGCAGGAGAAGGCGGCCCCTACGGCATGGCTCTCCTTGCATCCTACCTTATCTGGAAGAAGAAAGACGAAAGTCTTGAAGACTTCCTCGATAACGGAGCATTCCTCAATGCAGAAGGCTCCACAGTCATGGCAGATGAACAAGATATCCTCGGCTACGAGAGATACATCGAAAACTACACCAAACTCCTTGAAACCGAGAAGTGTGCTGAAAGGGTATTCTGATACTCACAACAGGACAATCGAATGGGGAATGTGTAAGGCATCCCCATTTTATGCTTATGAGAAAACATCATCAAGCGTGAGTGAGGTCTTATGTTTCCAGTCTTTGGAACAAAAGGGTTTATCATATTTCCCAATCTTGAATGGAGCTCCACATATCTTGCATCGAATATCTTTTTCTTTCATGTAGTCTTCAATGATATCATGGGGAATAAACGGGTTGAGGTATTCGCCACATTCATTACATACAATAACGTACTTGTCTTTTTTCGTTTTCAGTACTTTAGAGCCTTTGTGACATTTCGGACAGTCATATTTGTCGGAGATAAAGATTGAAAAACCCGATTGACCCAGTTGTATGTTTCTCAGGTGATTCTTCCATTCTCTTCTTGCAGTCTCATGGCTGCAGAGAGTCTCGAAAACAGAGGTGGCGTTCTTCCCTTTTATAACATAAGGAAGCCTCTTTCCGTAGTTATTGTTCACGCAAAGGGGTACACCGAACCAGACGAATGTATCTTCTCCTATGAGGTAGTCATCCGTCGGATTAAAGTAGGGGAATATGATATCTGAAAGAGGTTTTTTTGTCCCACTTCCATTAAATACATTGGAGGTGCGCCAGTGCTGCCTTGCATTTCTTAGATCTTCTAAAAACACCTTTCGGGGCAGTTCTGTAGTGAACCTTAGTTCATTTCTTGTGGAGTGCCAGTAGGTCAGCTTCTTCTCTTTTGTTCCTTTGCTGATGGCGCCGTGGAAGTCGGCGAGGGCATCGGATTCTGACCTGTAACAACGTACCAGACATGATTTTTCAGTTGTTGAAAGAAAATCAAGCAGATTATTCCAAGAAAATCTCATGCTAATCTTTGAAATTTCCAGAAGTTCACTCATCTCTTTAGATATGTCAGAAGAATGTTTATTAAGATAATTGTAGTTTGCGACTACGATGAATTTGCCGCGGGCTCTTGTAACTGCGACGTTTACGAGTCTTGTCGCATCATCTATTTCTTCTCCATCGACGAAGAGCTTTCCTGTTTCCCTTTTCGGTTCGGATTCAACTGTATCGAAGATGATGAGGTCTTTCTCGAACCCCTGGAACTGATGGACAGTTGAACAGAGAATATCAAGTTTCCCCATTACTTCCTCTTCGTCCTTTACCATCGCTGAAAGGAGCCTTGCCTGTGCCTGATACGGAGTTATAATGCCTATTGAAATGTCCATCTTTTCCAGAGCCTTCAAAGCAAGTCTGATGGATATAACAGCCGAGAGCGGATTGTATCTGGAACCGGAGCGGGTGGTATAGCAGAGAGCTTGGAATTCGGAGTGGTCAACGAGTGCAAAGACCTTGTTCTCGAACGGAGCATTGTCTGTAACGGCTTGAACTTTCTCTTTTATGCCTTTAGCAGTACGAAGTTTGCCGGAATAGAGATTTGTACTGACGAAATCTGCTATGTCCGGGTGCATTCTTCTCTGTTCATCCAGCATTGTGAGCCAGGGATGATTTTTCACTCCTCCCATTCCATCTGTTGCATGGAGGTATGTGAAGATATCCTTTCTGAGAATGGAAGTCGAACTGAACTGCACAATCGGTGCAAGCTGTCTGAAGTCGCCGAGAAGAATGAGCTTTTCCCTTGCAAGTGTCGATGCAACCATGATCTGTGGAACAAATGCCATGGAGACTTCGTCGAAGAATACTATATCCCACTTCATATCCTTGAACGCGTTAGTGAGAGTAGCCTTCGTTGCTGTTGTGGCAACAATGGAAGCCTTTCGAATACAGTTATCCTCTTCATTGACAAGAACGCCGTTGCAGATTGCCCTGAGAGTCTGGGCCTGCTTTTTGAGCCAGACGAAGGTGCATTCCTTTGTTTTTATGGTATCAGCCGTATTGACCAAGCCATCTTTGATGGTCTGGGTTATGTCAGAGCGAGTTAGAAGTTTCTGTATTGCTGCCAGAAGTTTTCTCTCGGCAACAGATATGTTCTTTGGCTCGTTTGCAAGATGGAGCACTTTGTCAGCATCTTCAAGTACATCTTTCAATCCTGGGTTTCTGTTCCTTGCGTAGAGCTTTGCACAGAAGTCTTCGTTGTCATAGAGACTCTGTTCCCTCGCCATGCCGTAGCGGAAAACCTTTCCGGTTATATTTTCTCTTTCACCTCTTTTCTCCGCGATATCGATTATCTTGAGAACTGCACCGTCAACGGAGATGTTGCTCTGAGACATAATTAGTACACGTTTTTCTTTTGCCATATAATCAAGAGCAAGATTTGCCAGAGTATATGTTTTACCTGTTCCCGGGGGGCCCCATATCATGGAGATAAATCCCTCTTCAACCATTTTCTTTGCTGCTTCAAAACCGGTAATCGGAGCGCCTTCAGTTGATTTGCTTCTTATTCCTCCGTCGACAAGCATTCTAAGTAATGCGTTGCCTGTATCGAGATTCTTTACCCTGTCAGATAGTGCCTGCGTAAGCTTCGAGGAATCAATAGACATGGATAGGGAATCTATCGGATCCGTGTATCCTTGAATACAGATTTCAATGTATTCACTGGAACAGTAGCTTATGTAGCCGTAGCGCGTCGTTGTGTTGATAGTGAAGATGGCCCCAGTATCCGGCGCAAAATTCAGGAACTGATAATTGGGAAACTGATAATACCCGTATCCTCCCTCGGCGTAGATGAATGCTCCGTCGTTGAGATTGTAGTTCTTGTTTCGGGATATACTCCTGATATAATCGATTTCTTTGTCTATCTCATCACAATACCGTTCTATTTCATTCTTAACTTCGGTGGAAGTTCCTATGAGTGGTATATGGGTGTCCTGTTTCTTCTTTATGACATTGACTGTAGGTTTAAACATTAATTCTTCACCTCGTGAGAAACTCTAGTCAGTTGTGTTTTATATTGAGAGCAGAATTTGCATTTCAGGATTTTTATATCCTCATTTTTGCATTCAATATAGCGTTCCTTACTTTTCCCAAATCTTTAGATTGCTTTCTTATTGTAACGTCTGATGTTCGAAAGGATGTCGCTTAACGGGTGACAATCTGAACTTTTTGCTATTTCTATGGACATTAAGTTGTCTGTGATGATTTTGGTTTCCAATGCGCCCCCTCAATAATTACAGTTGCATTTGTTCCTGACTTCTTTCTTATGTGAATCAAAGGCGTTGCTTTTTTGTTATGTTCGCATCGATTGGATCAAGGTTATATTTGAGCAGGCTTGTAAGAGGTTTTTTCACAAGATAGGCAAGGATACAACAGATTACACCTGTTATCAGTAATTTTAATAATCCAATTCCAAATATAGCATCAACGAAAAAGAATAATCCCCAGTTTGTCAGGGTACCAGAGCTTATGATTGCACAATTGATGCGGTTACTCGTTTCTCCTTTTTTTCTGTAGAATGCAAAAAAAGCAATTATTGCATATAGAGATAATATCCCAGAAATAATTGAGTACAGAAGAAAATTCTCGTATGTTCTTGTATCCGACAGATAATAATCTGATGCCGATTCTCCTATGATAGATAGATTAGCGAACAATAATATCAGATAATTCGAAAGCTTGTTTTTCCATGAGACGGCTTTATTGTTTAAATCGTCTATGTATTTTTCTTTCAGAGCGTTTTCAAATTTCTTTTCTTCAGTAAGCAGTGTGTCGAGTCCAGATATGTCATATCCGGAGTTCGAAAGAGAGTGGATTCTTGAAGGAATTTCGTCTCTCAGGTATTCAGCTTTATAGCTTGTTCTGAATGACTTAGAGATGTCATCCGAGTAGGCCTTGATATCTCTACCGATAGCGTAATATTCATCTTTTACAGCCATTATTCTCTTGTACTGATTTTCAACGATAGCTTTGAAATCATCCGGGATTCTTTTGTTGATAATACGTTCTGTCGTTAAAGATAAAATTGTGGTATTTTTCCAGTTTCTAATGGGATCAGTTATGTAAGCATTAACGTCATTGAAGAAGGAGTTGTCAAGGATTGATTTCATTAACTCAAGTCGGTTCTTGGTTTTTTCTGATTTTTCCATGACACATTTATATAAGATAAAGCGTGTTCCTCTCTTATTTAAGAAATCCTGGTGCCACTTTATTTCATTTATTGCCTTGTCAATATCAGAACTATTTGAAGTTGTATATTGTGCTCCGTCAATGTAGGCAAAAAACTGAAGGGAACCTTTGAAGAAGTTCTGTTCGTTATCTGTTAAAGATGGCAATTCATTATTTATGTAATCCCGTTCATTTTGTGCTTCTTGAATATCAAAGGAGTATTCTTCAAATATTGGCAAATACTTACTGACTGTTGTCTTTATTGTTGAAGTTCGTTTTACCCAGTCAATGTTGTATCCATCAAAGTGTGATAAACTTGCCTTGAATACGCTGAATGCAAGTAGAGCCTCTTTAAGGCGACTTAACTTCTTTGTAATCAACTGGTTGATAAGGTTTTCTTTATCATTAATTGATTTAAGAGCCAGTGGAACAGGTGCAAGGTCAGCTATGGCAAGCGAGTCGGCTTGTGAGATTATTGTTGTTAAATTAAGCTCATGTTTAGCTGAAGAAAGTTTGTCGAGTAATAATTTCAGTGAGGCATAACTGGCTTTTTCTAAGGAGTCTGATGCGTTTTCTTTAAGAAGCAATCTGTACTTTTCAAGATAGGTTTCCTCATATCTGACAAGTTCAGCCTCTCTCTTAAGGCTATCGAATGCTCTAAACTTAAATCCATTGTCTTCATAGCTTTTAACTTTGTTGGAGATGGCCTCAAAAATCTTGTTGAACTTTTCTCTGCGGGATACAAAATTCAAGTTTTCGAAAGAGCCCATGTTTTCAAAGTTAGATGCAGTGGTATTTTTGAGAGCCTGTGAAATCTGGGTTACTTCGTTAGTGCACGACTCGCATAGTGTTCCGAGGTCTTCCTTATCATGAAGATATTTTGGTTTTCTATATGCTGCCTTGCAGTGACGGCATGTATATATGTATTCTCTGAGGCATTCCGGACAATAGTATTCTCCGGTATAGGTCCAGTAGTCATTGCGTTCTTCTTTTCCGCAACATGCACATTTCTTAAAATTGATTTTATCTATTTCATTGATTTTTTCTTTATAAAAGCTGGCTAGATATGAGTATCCTAATGAATTCTTGAATGGAATAACGGTGTTCTGCCATTTCTTGGAGAGAGTTTCAAAAGAAGAAAGAGTATCCTTTAGAGCCCTTAAAGTGTTTTTCTTTTCATCAGAAGATTTTGGGACTGTTGAGTCTTTGAGTGTTTTGAAGAATGAGTAATAATCGTTCTTATAAAGTTCAAATTCTCTAATTAACCCTTTCACCTTATTAATGGTAGGGATAACTTCAATTATATCATCATCTTTAAGCAGAACGTTGAGGACATGCTTGAATTCCTTGAGTGCGAATTCTACTGTGTATTGGGCATATTTCTTGCTCTTGAACATCCCCTCTATAGAGCGGATTTGGATATCTATTGCATTATTTGCCTTTGTAAGCCGCCCTTTTGCAGGAGGACGGTGGACATCACAGTAAAGTCCGTTGAAAGTGTGAATCTCATGTTTTTTAACCGGAATCTTCTGACCACATCTTTTGCAACTGCTTACATAGGGCTGGAGACAATCGGAACAGTATAGAATATGTCGAGACATGGCAACAGGAATGTAGTAAATTCTACCAGGTGTTGCACAGAAAGGATTGGCGCACTGACGTTCAGACAGATTGAGTTTACTGCATCTTGGGCAGAGTTTTTGAGCTTCTGATGTAGGCGTAAAAGCGTTTCCGCAGTATGAACAAACTTTAGCCTCCGAGAAAGGATCCATGGTAAGAAGCCAGATATCGAGCATGCGGTATTCCTGTATTCGCTTCTCTAAAGTGGCGTAATAGTCTCTGAGTTCTATTTCCCATTGTTCAAACGTCGTTATTATGGGTAGTGAGGTTTTTGCAGTAGTAAAGGTATCGATAAACAGTTGCTGCAATTCAGGAGTAAGAGTGCTCCATCTGAATACATACTGGCGAGATGGTATGTTCTGAATCTTTTTTTCATCCCGTTGATATCTGAAAGGCAGATTTAAAACGTTACTGTCATCATCCTCGCCATTTGTCTGTGCGTAAGGATGCTTGTTGATAAGAACCATGAACAATAGCACTGCTAATGCGAACTGTTCATTTGCTTCGTTTCTTAGATATTCTCGATAATTCTTCCCGATTGAAGAAGGGTGATTGAATCCTGCAAAGCCTACCGGACATGGATAATCGTCTATCTGAATGCTGTCGATGTCGATGAGCTTAACTTTGGTCTTGTCATATACGATGACATTGTTTGTATTAATGTCCCCGGCAAGGATTTTATGTGTAGGAGCCTTTGTATCGAGTTCATGATAGGCTCTTACAATATTGTAACAAAGAAGCACGATTTCACGTTTGTTATAGAGCTTACCGTCATCGATGAGAACTTCATCAAGCTTTCGTCCGACAACATATTCCATTGTGAAGCCGATGACATTCCTGTTTTCACTGTCAAAGACTAAACTTATCGGTGCTGCGATAGATTCAGATCTGAGATTCGCTGCTACTATAATCTTTAACTTTTCAATCTGGCGCAGGTTAATAGAGTACTTGTGGTAGAGTTTCGCGACTTCTTTTTTTCCTTCAATTTCAAATACAGTTCCTTCTCCGCCATGACCGAGTACGTCACCGAGTATGCAGGGACTATTGTTTATGTTTATCGTATCTCCGGAACAATATTCGCTGTTATCATCGGGAGAAAGAGGGGCATCAGAAATCTTAGTTATCACGTTGAAGTCTTCTTCCTTTTAGCAATGAGTCGCTTCTGATGTCTTCTTTGTATCTTTTTCTCTTTTGTAAGCATATTAAAACAATCAAGAATTATCAGAGACAAATCATCCGGACTATATGGACGGCATCTTTCTTCAAGAACATATTTCAAGAAAAGATTCCTGAGATTTTCATCCTCATGCATCGTCCTGCATTTGTTGTCGATAAAAGATAGTAGCTTTAATGACCATGGTTTCCCATCTCGTTTTGAGTAAAATACTGGTTCAGGTCCATCTGACATCAGAAAAAGGGAATCGACGCTACCTGATAATTCGAATATTCCGGCATGTGCAACATCCGCGGCATCATGGGAATTGACGAATACTGTTTCGTTTGCATATTCACCGTTATAAGGCTTGGATATGACGGAAAACATGTCTCTCTTTCTCATTATGATTACACCGTCACCGACATGAAAATAGATTATGTTTTTCTGATCAGTAGCAACAAACATCAATGTTGAAGCCAAATCTCTGATAGCGCAGGATTTGTCTTTAGATGTTTTTTCAAGTATGTCATTTGCCTCTTCAATTATTTCTGTCTTAAATGCAAGCTTATCTTTTGAAACTAGAGCAACCAAAGAATCGAAAAAAGAAATGACGTACTCAGTTATACCTTCTACCAAGGCTTTTGAGCCGTACTCTGATTTTGCAGCGCTTCCCGCTCCATCCGATAAAGCAGCAACTATGTATTGTTTTCCTCTGTTGCTGTATTGTCGTATGTATACCGAGTCCTGACACACCTCATGATGGGAACTTTTGACACAAGATGAGGATGTTTGCCAAAAATAACTCATGGTCTCAACCAATCCAAGTGATGGCCGGGAGAGAAATTGTGTCGGTTTTTGCCTGACTTTTTGTCGAGACGCTGTTACTTAGCCATTCAAAGAAGAGAGCATAGTTTTTGCTGTCGAGTGGTAATGCCTGTTTCCCTGTTAAATCAGTAAGCTCACTTATAGCAGATTTGTCATCAACATTGATACCGAATGCGGTAACTTTCTTTTCCCTCTCATATTGGGCAATGAGTTTTTTTGCCTCTATTGTTTTTGACTTGTCGCCATTGTCACAACCGTCTGACATGATGAATAGCATCGGTCGGTTGTATGAGATGCCGTTTGCCTTGTAGTACGCTTTTCTCTGCTCCAATTGGTCTAGCGCAAGAAGAACGCCTTCGCCGAGAGATGTCATTCCCCCTGTTGCCAATAGAGGCATTGATACATCTTTCATGGGTGTGAAAGGTAAAACGACTCTTGCATGGCTGTCGAATGTAACGATGGAAAGATCCGCTGCCATGAAAGCGTGTCTGTCATTCTTAAGGTCTTCTTTGAAATGCTCGAGTCCTGCTTGAAGTTTTCTTATGCGTTCTCCAGACATGGAACCGCTTGTATCAAGACATAAGCATACTGCAACACGTGTCAGAAAACCGGGTACTCCAGGATCAACAGGAGGTAAGTCTTCTTTCCCTATAGTATCCAGTGCAACTTCATTATCCCGATATTTATCTATAGCCATTATCATTCCCTCACTATCCTGTATTTTATAACATTTATACATGGCATCAAAGTGAAATTTGCATCGGAATGTTAGGTTCGGGCCAAATCATTCTTCCGGATTTTTTATCTTTTCCCCTTATATCGGGCTAAGATATTGACGGTGTGGAATAGAAGATTCTGTAATTTTATTCTGTGACTAACTTTCCTGAATGAAATTGGGTTGTCGCGTTATCTGTCATCTGTTGCTGACATAAAACAATTCCCCTGATTTCTCAGGGGACATAGTTCGGAGAAGGGGGGATTCGA